>PEYN01000119.1:0-32992 GCA_002774355.1 Candidatus Marinimicrobia bacterium CG08_land_8_20_14_0_20_45_22
AGACCGTCTCTTCTTCGAGATGAACTTCCAGCGCCGGCAACCCTTCGGGCGGCTGGTAAATAATGATTTTGTCGTTGGTTTCTATCATTTATTCACCACCATTTTCACAGTAAATGCCGTCGTCGCGCAGGACATTGCAGTAATTCCAGAGTTTCGATACTAATGAAGAAGCGTCGGTCATAGTATTCTCAATTGTTTTTATCAAATAATTTAACCACATGAATTTGACCAATTGTTGCATCTTTTGCAACAGTTGGATAATCTGAAGATAGTGCAAAATTTGCACATACTGAATCCTTCCAGAGTTCACGTGTCTTAAAGATATTGCTGATATGTTTTATAATCATGCTTCGTTCGATACCGAAGAGGCGGAAAATCTGCTTCTGATTCAACCAGACAATTTCTTCTTTTAATCGCATTTCCAGCACCCGTAAGTCGTCGGGCGGCTGGTAGATGATGACCCGGTCATATTTTTCTATCAACTATTCCCCTATTAGCTTGCTTTAATATTGCCTTCTTTTTTTCTTTTTTTTACGAATTTAATACTTTTGATACCGTAGTCTATAAGTATCATAATAGTTATGGAAAGTAAGAGAAATAGTGCTGTAAGTAGTTCCTCCACTCCGTCAATAGTTCTTTTAGTTTTATCAGCCCAATCTTTCTTCCAATTATTGAATGATGTTTTATCTATAGATTTTTCATTAATGAGTGGTACGATTAGCCCTGAAAATTTGCTACCACTTCTACGTTCGCAAAGGTCTTCTACAGCCCTTGTAAATGCAAGTAACTCTCCTTTATGAATATTATCTATTTCAGCAGGATGACGTTTTGATACGCCAAAAAAATTCTCACCGAAAAAACCATCATTATACAAGATAGCAGCAATTGTAAAATCACCTTGTCTCATATATAAAACCTTTGCATGATGTGAATCACTAGGGTAGCGGGTTTTTGATTTTCTAACTTGTCGATTGAATAGTGTCATTTCGTCGAAGTTCAATTCCCTATATGTCATGTTTACTCCTAAATCACTATGTTTCTCTGTAAATCAAGATAGTTCATACTATTTTGTATTGAAGTACCTTAGACCTTCTTATTCTTACCGGTAAACAAATGGTTTAATAAATTACCTTGAATTTTTCTTCTCCCCCTTGATCCATTCCAGCAACTTCTCGGCCGGCTCCATCTGTTGAATCTTTATAAGCCTGATGTAATTCCTCTTCCTCTTATTTGCTTTCATTCCTCGCTTAATTACATGCCAATTACATGACGATTGATCATAAATAACGCCATATATTGTGTATACCATCTCGCTCTGTCTATATATCGTTGCTCTTTGCATTTAACTAATCATCCCGATTATATACCTGATACATAAAAGATGTCATGCCCAATAAGGAATATATTTTCGTTTATTGGATTTGTTCTCAGGATCCGCAACTTTGATAAATTTTGATTTCAAAGTATCACTTATTATTCTTGAAGCAGTTGGATAATTCTGCTCCTTAATTCCGAATCGTTCGCGCAAAGTGGCATTTGACATGAAATTCCTGGATACCCATCTCAAGCAACAATGCTGGTAGCAAGCTCTTATTTTTGAATTTTTATCCATCTCTCTAAATTCCTTCGATGCAAATAGAGTAACCCGAGTAAATTGTTCTTCAGTGTGAAACTCAGGCGAAGGAAGCTGATAAGTTTCAATTGCAACAATTGCACGGTCGATACCGCTACCTCTTTCTTCACAGATATTCATCCGTCTCATGAGTGATGCCAGAACTTCATTCCGTGATCTCGGAGCATGGTCAATGAAACGATCCGTATCTATTAATGACTTTCCGGGATTAGTAAATTCAATCCGGTTCTTAAAGATTTCGATCATTGGTCCGCTTCCGGTTACTGAAAAGTTCTGATGAATAATTGCGTTAGCAACAAATTCACGGATTGCTACTTTTGGATAGAGAGTCCTGTCAACACGGAGGGCGTCTTTAATAATTTCGTTCGTCGGTAATTGATCGCATATCCAATTTACCAAACCCTCAAAGCCCACGGCATATCCTATCTTGCCGGGTTGTTCTTTAAAAGCGTTAAGACGGGAATCATCCTTATAAAATATTACTCGGACACATTTCCGATTAAGTGACCCAAAATAGGATATATTCTTAGCGAACAATATCGCACCAAGGTTTGTGATATTAAAACCGTCGCCGGATTTAAAAATGATTTTTTCTTCTATCAAATTTTCTAAAATACCATTTCGGTTATCGGGCAAGGGCAATTTCAGCAATTCAAATAATCCCGGATAATCTATCTTTGACAGTACTTCATCCGATGATTGATTCTCAAGCGCAATACCGGATTCAAAAGAAGAGAGTTTTTTCTTACTCCAAATCTTGCGCTCTTTTTCCGGATAGTTCGCAAGTAGTTGCTTTGTTTCACCTACTCGGATATATGCAGTCCTGCTGAAATTGACGGGTGTATTAATAGTTGCATCAACTCTAAACAACACTACTGATTTTCCGTCATAATCATAATCGAAAATGCGAAAATCAACACGGGGAGACAGCAATCTTGCTAACCATGGTTCTAAGTCTTCATTACCTTTGCCTTTTGCATGTCTGGGCTTGAATGTAGTCCCAATCATTTCACGTGTTTTATCATCAATACCAAATACCAGATAACCAAATTCTTTATCATGTAAACAAGCGCCATTACTGAGCGCTGAGAGGTATTCTCCAATTATCTGAGGTTCGGCATTATCGACTTTAAACTCAATCCATTCAAGTTCTCCACAACCACGTAATTCATCAATTAATTGCCTTAACATTTTTTCTTCTCCGCTCTTATTCTCTCCAGCAACTTCTCTACCGGCTCATCGTTCGGGTCTTGCTGTACCAGTTTTCCCTCGAACGCCCGCTTCTGGATGCTCTGCCGCAGGCGCTCGGCCTGCTTAAGAGAAGTCTCGACTGTCTTCTCCATCTCATCCGCAACCGACAAGCGCCACTCAACTTCGAAGATTATTTGTTGTTGTTCAGGGGAAAATTGCAAATTTGTAGTCGAACCGACATCACTCATAGAAAACCTGATCTTATAACTCTTTTAAACATGCCATTTATCGTACATTTAAAAATGCAATCCCAAAGTAATGAAAAATGTCATCAGAGCCAACGAATTTATTTGTGGGACGAATAAGAAATGGAATCTGCCCGCCGCCGGCGGCTCACTCAGGCGCCCGACCATCCGACCGCGTTTGCTTTCCCCGAAGGAACATACCTGAAGGGACTCGTCTGTCGGACAGAATGAAATAACAACCGACGATGTTGGATATCTCCGGAATATCTATATTAAAAAAATTCGAAAGGGATTTTCTGGTTTGTTCAAAACCATTGATGGACTTTAACCCTCCATCGCGCGAACGATTTCCAGAGCGGATTCGGCAGAGTCGACGGAAACCATCTTCGATCGAAATTCCGATGATAGATTCATACGGGCGATTAACGCCAGAACCTGTACGTTGACGCTGGTTTCATTTTCAGCGGCAAGCAACAAAAAAAACAGATGAGAAGGCTTGCCATCGGCGGACTGAAAGTCAATGCCTGTTTTAGAAATTCCAAGCGCAAGAGCGACACCATTGACGGCATTTGTGCGAGCGTGAGGAATCGCCAGACCACTTTCCAACCCCGTGCTTCCAAGGTCTTCGCGATCCAGCAACGCTTTGAGCGCTTTTTTCCGGTCTTTCACCTTGCCAGTTTTTACAGCGAGGTCAAGTAATTCTTCGATAATTCCTTCTTTATCGGAGTGTTTTAAAGACAAGACGATTGTTTCCGTGCTTAAAAGATTCGAGATTTGCATATATTAATCCTTCTCCCAACAACATCCATAAACTATTTTCATATTATTGAATTATAAACCTGTTCGACGAATGGCGCATTTTTTACGACAAGCACCGAACAGGGGGCTTTTCGAAAAATGATTCCCGCTTCATCATGAAAAGCGTCCGAACTGGTAAGAATAGGTTCCAGTTCACCCATAACAAACAAATTGGCTTCCCATTCTTTGATTTTCTGAACGGCAAGTACATGAACAGCGCCTTTTAAAAGTTCGGTCTCGATACTGACCCCTTTCCGTTCGCCCAGATCCTTGACATGTTTCAGATAACGCCTGCCGTCTTCTTCCAAATCGCGCTCGTAATCCATTTCTTCAACTTTCACAAAAATGCGCGCCTTTGACAATTGCTTGAGCAGATTTGTGTTGACGATGTAAATCGCCTTGATCTGCGCGTGGGTTATTTTAGAAAGCACAATGGCATATTTCGCCGCCAAGACACACCCTTCCGATCCATCCAGGTAAACAAGAATTCTATTGATGGGTACTATCGGAAGCATCTGCGTTATCCTTTCTGTTTTTCCAGTCGTTCTTTGACTAATTTCAGCGTTGCGAATGTTCCTCTTTCACTTTCTTCCAAAGAATCCTCAATGAATTTAATGGAATTTTGATAATCTGGGATAACAATTTTTTCGAGCGCATTCGTTCGACGAACGGTTTTACGAACTTCTTGGGCGAGTCTCAACAAAGAGACACGCAATTCAGCCAACTTTGCCATATCCGATAAAATCTTTTTAAAACGTTGTATCGCTTCATCGATCCAGAATGAAGTTGCTCCAGGGCTATAATAAGGCGACTCATCGATGAATTCCACATCGACTTTTGGGATGGCAACGCCCATGACTTTTAGTATATGGATATCAATATCAGATTGAATTCGAATCGCACTCGCCAGTGATTTTACTTCATTCTTTCCCATCGTCAGCACAGCTTTTTGAAGGGCGTCAAACGCGCGTCTAAATTCCTGCTCCATTTTATTGTGAGCTTCGATTGTATCGTCAACTAACGCCATCAATTCGACAACCAAAACCTGCCGTTTTTGTTCAAGCAGATCGTAACCTTCCTGCGAAAATGTCAAATCGCGTTTCAATCGCAGAAGATTACTTTTGGTCGGAACGATCTTAGTTGTCGGCATAAGGATTGGTCATTCGTTTTGATTTATTGTTCGAGCTATGATAATATTTGTCCGCTTCATCGTCGCTGACTCTATGAAGTTCCTCGCGTGGAAGAATAGAAAGTATTTTCCAACCAATGTCCAAAGTATCTTCTATTGACCTCTCTTCATCCTCTTTTTGAGAGAGAAATTGAGATTCGAATGCCTCACCGAATTTAAGATAAGTGTTATCCAATGGCGTCAATTCTTCCTCGCCGATAACCGAAGCGAGAGATCGGACGTCTTTCACCTTTGCGTAGGCGGCGAATAATTGACTGGCAAGATGCGCATGGTCTTCGCGCGTCATCCCGGGTCCAATGCCGTCTTTCATCAATCGGGAAAGCGACGGAAGCACCGAAATGGGCGGATAAATTCCTTTCTGAAATAAGTCGCGTTCCAAGACGATTTGCCCTTCCGTGATATAACCAGTCAGATCGGGAATCGGATGCGAAATATCATCATTCGGCATTGAAAGAATCGGAACCTGTGTGATCGAGCCGGTTGCGTTTTCGACGATTCCAGCGCGTTCGTACAAACTCGAAAGATCCGAGTACAAGTAGCCCGGATAACTTTTTCGGGATGGAATTTCACCTCGGGCAATCGAAATCTCTCTCAGCGCTTCACAGTAATTCGTAATGTCCGTCAGAATAACGAGAACATGCATATTTTCCTTGAAAGCAAGATACTCCGCCATTGTCAATGCGGTGCGCGGCGTTATCAACCGTTCAACCGACGGCGCATCGGCTAATGACAGAAACAGAACAACATTTTCCAGGACGCCGGTCTCTTTGAAATTATCAATAAAATAACGCGCAACGTCATGTTTGACTCCCATCGCCGCAAAGACGATAGCAAAAGAAACATCCTCGCCGACAATCTTCGCCTGACGAACAATCTGCGCGGTGACGCGGTTATGAGAAATTCCCGGGCCGGAAAAGATTGGCAGTTTCTGTCCTCTGACCAAAGTCATCATTCCATCAATCGCCGAGATTCCTGTCTGAATAAATTTTGTCGGATAAGTTCTTGCAGTTGGATTGATTGGCGCACCATTTACGTCCCAACGTTCCTCAGCGATCGGTTCCGGAGAACCGTCAATCGGTCTTCCGAGTCCGTCGAAGACTCTGCCGAGCATTTCTTTTGAAACAGGAAGTCGGAGTGGTTCACCTTTGAATCGAACTGTCGTTTCAGCAAGCGTCAGCCCAGATGTCCCTTCAAACACCTGAATCACAGCGGCGTGGTCGTTGGCTTCGAGTACCTGACCGATGCGTTTTTCGCCATGATCAGTCTTGATCTCGACTAACTCGTTGTAGCCGACATTGTGAATATTTTCGACGAAGACCAGTGGTCCAACCACCTGCTGAATACCCTGATATTCACGGAACTTGGTTAAGTCTTCTGTTTGTTTATTGTTCATTCAAATATTTCCCTTATTGAAATCATAGGCACTCCGGAATTAAAAACTCAGTTTCCCGAGTCCGCTCATTTCATCTTTCATATTTTCGAGAAGTTCGTCCAACTTTTCCGTTTCTTCATTTGTAATGTTAAATTTCATCTTCGCAATATCAGCGGCCGCTTTCGTACGTCTGATTTTAATGAGAGTCGAACCTTTTTTGATCGCCTCCACGCCAAGTTCGTAATAAGTCACTATGATTCTCAGCATTTTCGCCTGTTTTTGAACCGTCGAGTACATATCGATCTTGTCGTAAGCTGACTGCTGAAGGAAGACGTTTTTAAACAGGTTACAGACTTCGAGAATAATTCTCTGAGAATCCGGAAGCACATCCGCACCAACCAATTTGACAACCTGCTGAAGTTTGGCTTCGCGCTGAAGCAGATCAAGGATTTTTTTACGCAATTCCGCCCAGTCCTTATCGGCATTTTTTTGCCACCACGGTGTGATGTCTTCGACATATTCTGAATAAGAGTCCACCCATGAAATTGCCGGATAATGGCGTGAATTCGCGAGGTCTCTGTCCAAAGCCCAGAAAGTGCGAACAAACCGTTTCGTATGTTGTGTCACAGGCTCAGAAAAGTCGCCACCAGGAGGCGAGATCGCGCCGACGATTGTCACAGAACCGATCTGATCATTCAACGCTTCGACTAAACCGGCGCGTTCATAAAATTCGGCAAGTCTCGTTGGCAAATATGCCGGAAATCCTTCCTCTGCCGGCATTTCTTCCATGCGTCCGGAAAGTTCGCGCAAGGCTTCCGCCCATCGCGAAGTCGAATCCGCCATGATCGCCACATGATACCCCATATCGCGATAATATTCTGCAATCGTGATTCCAGTGTAAATCGACGCTTCACGCGCCGCAACCGGCATATTAGAAGTATTCGCAATAAGAACGGTACGTTCCATTAACGGTCTCTCGGTATGCGGATCGATCAATTTGGGAAATTCATTCAAAACATCGGTCATTTCGTTGCCGCGCTCACCGCAACCGATATAAACGACAATATCGGCGTCTGACCACTTCGCTATTTGGTGTTCAACCATCGTTTTGCCGGTTCCAAATCCGCCCGGAATGGCGACGGTTCCCCCTTTGGCAACGGGAAACAAAGTATCGATTACGCGTTGACCGGTAATCATCGGCAGATCAGATGGAAGCCGATTTTTCACAGGTCGGCCTTGTCTTACCGGCCATCTCTGAAATAATTGCAATGACTTTTCGCCGTCACTCGTTTGAATCCGGCAAATATCTGCATCGACGGTGTATTCACCTTCGGGAGCGATTTGAACAATCTTGCCGGAAATCGTAGGCGGAACGAGAATACGATGCTCAATCCGCTCGGTTTCTTGAACCTTGCCGATCGTCTGACCGCCGACAATGTCAACACCCGCTTCAACGGTCGGAACGAACTTCCATTTTTTCTGGCGATTCAGTGAGGGAACCCGTACTCCTTTATGAATATACTGATCAGACAGTTTTTTGATTTCGCTCAATGGACGCTGAACGCCATCGAAAATTGAACCAATCAGCCCAGGACCTAACTCTAAGGAAAGTGGCATTCCTGAACCATAAACCGATGCGCCCGGCGTCAATTCCGTCGTATCCTCATAAACCTGAATCGTAATCTGATCACCTTTTAACCTGACAATTTCGCCGATGAGCCGGTCTTCACCCACTTCGACCAATTCAAGCATCTGAGCGTGCGTTACGTCTTTTGCGTGAATCACCGGACCCAGCACCCGGTTGACTTTACCAATAACTTCGAACACTCATTTCTCCTTTAAATCGGTTTCCACAAATTCTTTCATGACCGTCCACTGAAGTTCGTCGAAAACGCGTTGTAACCGCACGGACAGACGATTGTCAAATCGCACCCTTCCGTCTTCGGTTGTTAAAATGACACCCGAATCGGCTAATGAATCTGAAGTAACAATCAACCGAACTTTCTTCTCGTTTGTTCTTAAACTTTCATCGACGATGGATTCCAGAAAATCGACCGTCAACAATTTCCGTTCCAGATCGCCTGCGAGAATTTGAACAATGTCAGACCCGAGTCCGAGGATTCCATCAAGTATCAATTTTTTAAAAAAATTCGCATACTCTTCGCCGTGACGAAATTCTTCTAATCGGTCTGCCACCTGTTGAAGAATCTCGGAAAGAAGCACATTCTGATTCTTTAACGCCAGTTTCTTGACCTCCAAATGCACGCCGGATAAAATCCGCTTTCGTATAGCAGACGACTGCTGTTCTGCTTTTCTAATGATCTCCGAACGAATTCTGTCAGCCTCGATTTTCGCTTTATTGCGGACATCTTCGGTTTCTTTAGCAGATTGAGCAAGAATTGCATCAACTTCTTCCTGCGATTCCTGCCGGATATCCCGAATCATCATGGCGAGAGATGATTGCTCGTCTGTCATAATTCTCCTTTAAACATGAACGCCTACTGCATTTCGGATGACGTCGCGAATAGTGCTTCTTTCTTCCTGAACACCGTACCGATCTGGAATTTCGACAATCAACGGAACCGGCATCTTGTAAAAATACCGATCAACATCCGCCCGGATTCCGTCAGCAATCCGCTCGGTTATCAAAATCACGCCGACGCTCGATTTTTGAACGGCGTTTTCAAGACTCTGACGCGCCTGTTCGGATGTGTGAACGATCTCGCCGTCGATTCCGACCAGATGAAATCCCAAGACCGTTTCTTCATCACCAATCACGAAAAATTTCAAAATATCTCCGGTAGAATTATATTTTCCCGAGAATCATGATGGCGATGATCAAACCGTAAATCGCGATACCTTCCGCCAAACCGACGAAAATCAATGCGCGTCCGGCTAATTCCGGCCGCTCGCCGATCGCACCCATCGCCGCCGCGCCGACATATCCAACGGCCAAACCTCCAGCCAATGAGCCAATTCCGACAGCAAACGCCGCCGTGATGAATCCCCATTTGGTTGAAATGTCAGATTTCTCAGGCGCAACATTCTGAACATTTTCGGAAACCGGTTGAACGGCTTCTTTTGTCTGAGCTATTGCGTTTAAAACCAATAAAGACGTAGCCGAAATCGCGATCATTCCCAGCACGATGCTGAAGGCGATGACTTTCTTTGCAAGTTTCGATTTACCCATTCTTTTATTTCCTCCTTAACAAAATATTTTTATGTGTTGGTTTATTTGAATTCAAATTCCTTCCGAATCGGAATATATTCAGAATTTGTCAATCGGAAAAAGCGTCCAAAAAATTCATAAAATTCCAATCTAACGGCTTGAATCGTCACAACGAGGCCTTCCAATCCGATGATCAGAATATTGCCGAAAATCTGAATTAACGCGCTTGCCGTTACGCTACTTACTGAATCCGAAAGTGAAAACACCGCCATAAACAAGCCGACGTGCGCGAGTCCGAACGCCGCGACACGGATGTACGAAACGGTATTCGCCAGAAAGCCCAGTCCGATGTCCAGCATTTCGACAATACCACCCATCACGCTTATCGCAACTCCTTCCGGGAAGATTTTTTTCCCTTTGAGCAGGTGAACGATCGGCTCCTGCATGAACAACAAAATACCGGACGCAGTCATCAAAATCGGAATCAGCACGGGTATCGCGTTACTCGTTTCGGACTGGAGCGCACGTGTTACCAGAACAATGCCGCACCAGTAAAGCAAACCGCTGAGCAAGCCCGCTTTATTGAAAATACAACCCAAAATATCGTGTGAAATAATCCCGTTGATAATGTTGATGATAATCGAAAAAGTGATCATCCCGATACCGAAATAGATGACGACTTTGAAAAGTGTTCCAATCGACTCGATCGGTTTCAGCCAGATCGCCGGCAAAACGGTTTCCAATCCAAAGATACTGCCAAATAAAAATCCAAAACCGATGCTCGCAACTCCGGCATACAACACGAGTAATCCGGCTTGCTTGATGAATTCTTTCTTCCCTGTAAACGCCATCAGTCCGCCCAGCAAAGCTAAAATTAATCCGTGTCCGACGTCGCCGAACATCATCCCAAACATCAGAAGAAAACTGATACCCAGAAACGGCGTCGGATCGATGGTTTTGTAAACCGGAAGGCCATAAGCAGTTGTTAAAAGTTCGAAAGGTTTAAAAAATCCTGGATTGTTCAATTTTACGGGTACATCGATTTTACCGTCTTTGACTGACCCAACCTTCTCTGCCGGCGTTTCGGTGATGACGCAATGGTTGTGCGTCGCCTTTTTAATGTCAGATTTGAACGATTTGCGTTCGTTGTACGGCAACCAACCGGCGAGCAGATACGTTTTGTCGGTTTTTCTAAAATAGTCAACGATTTTTTCAGTCAGTTTTTCGTGTCGGACGCGATAAAGCGCGGCTCTCAGAAAATCCTGATGACTTTCGGCGATTCTTCGAAGATGCAACTCGATCTCTGTCACCTGTTTCGTGGCGCTTTCAATCTCCTCGTCAATATGTTCGAGCAAATCTTCCCTAAAGGCAACGGTCTCCGATTCCGCTTGCAACACCTGAAAACCCACTTCTTTTAAAGCGACTTTAAGAGAATCGGAATCACGCTTGAGAACGATCGACAGAATCGACGTCATGCCTTTGACTGTTCCGAGAGGAATCAAGACATGAAGCGTCGTTTGAAGTTTTTCTTCCAACAATTTAAAATTTCGTTCCGGAATCTGCCCTGCTTCAAATGTAAGATATGAATATCGTCCCTGGCTTTTCAGCGCAAGGCTGAGTTTAGGAAAGTTTCCCGTCCGCGTTTTGATTTCGCGCAATCCCTGCAGTTTCTTTAGAGCCGTCTCATAAGTTTTATTAATCTCCTGAAATTCTCTCTCGATCTCCTCGATTTTGCGGTCGAGATCGCTCCAATTGCCTTCAATTGGAGTTACGCCGACCAGCTGATCGGACAATCCCAGAAATTTTACCAGCGATTCGATTTTTTCGCGACGTTGTCGGACTTCTAAAGAAATTTCCTTACCATTAGACTGTCCAAGTTCTCCCGCCCATTCGTCTATATCCGCGGCATCCGCAATCTGTATCGAGCCGTTCTGAATGACGCATTCAGCGACTTTTTCAACATCCCAACCGGAAAACAAAACACTGATCTGAATCATTCTCTCAGGAGTAAACATCCCTATCATCACCTCACCAAAAGCGATTCGGTTTCTTCCGGACTCAATTTGTAAGACTTCGCATTAAATATGGCTTTCAGGTTTCGCATTTCATATTTAGCGAGATAATAATATCCAACCGTCGATCCAATGGAAAGCGGAAAGGAAAGAAACGCGCGATTGGCTTCGACGAAAAGCGCCTGATCGAGAATTTTTTCCAATGCGGAAAGCGACTGGATTTCTTCCAATTCGGTCGTTACTGGTAAAGTCACGCCAGGAAGAATGCGACTCAATCCTTCGCCGATAGACCCAGTAGAAGTGATTTTTCGCATCTGATTTTTCGTCAAATGATAACCATGGGGAATTAACATCGACTCAAGTTCTGCCTGCTGGAGATGATAATATTTTTTTGCCCGCGCGATCCATCCCAGATTTTTAAGATCGATTTCTATCCCAACAATTCGCCGTACGATTTCCCGATCTGTCTTTGACATTTTCTCGGCCAGTTTCCATAATTCTAGATATAAAAACTTATCAATCGCAATTTCAAGATCGAACAATCTGGTTTTTGTGACCAGCGGCGTTAAAGCGCTTTTCAACGGTTCATAAAAAATCGTATCCTTCAGGATTTCAATAAATTGCTCCAAATCGAGAGCCTTCAATAAATCCGAATGTGGGAAATCAATCGTAATCTTTTCGGAGTAGAACGAGTCTGGTAGGGAAGTCTTGCTTTGCCATGACCGAAGAATATCTTTGAGTTTCTCGCCGTCGTAATTAAGAACGAGCGCGGCTAAAAATATTTGCACAGAGTTCCGGCTGATTTTCATGAGTTTCAGGAATTGCCTAATCTCCTCGAAGTAAAGTTCTTTTTCGACGGATTCGATAGTTTGATTTTCTATTCGCCCCGTCATTTCCTTATATCGGGTTCGCGAAAGAATTAGAATCGATTCGTACAAATCTTTCGCTTCGCACAGATTCGAATAATCGGCTTCGGAAAGCAATGAAGCGCGTTTGGTTCTAACCTTTGCGTTGATAAAAGCGTATGACTGAACAGAGTTCATTTGATCTGAATAACCTCGTCAACGACCGCTCTATAAAGTTTATCCGCCGCATTCGCGACCCGTGATTTCATCCGGTTAAATGCTTGATTGGATTCCTCTTCCATCTTGGCCAATTTTAATGTTTTCTCTTCCTCTGCGGATTTTTCGGCGCGGCGAATAATTTCTTCCGATCCCGAAAGAGCGTTTTGACGGGTCAACTCGATTAGACGTCGGGCTTCATCCTTCGATTTTTTCAGATCAATGTTCGCCTTTTGCTGAACAGAAACGATCTGCTCGCGCGCTTTTTTCTCTTCTTCAAGTATTTCCTCAACGACCTCTTTCACATTTACCTCGTCTAAAACAAACCGCTCCTTCCGCGACTTCAGGGTACGAAAGGAAAAATTTGCATGTCCTATTCTTCTAACATCTATTTGTAATAGATCGGTCGGATCGAACACAGGCTACAATTCTGATCGAGACCGAATCTATATTCCATTCTTTTAAAAACCCGAAAACCTCCTCGGTTTTTATCGGGAAACAAATTTACTTTCAAAAAACAATCAACTATACCATCAAACGCTAGCAATTTACGTCTGTTCTCGACAAAGTGCGTAATAATTCAAAGAAAAATTCTACTCCAAAATTTTGTAGCGGATTTTAAAAATAAACAGAAGATGAATTTAGATCTGAACACCGATTCCCATACTGCCGGTAAATGAAAAACCATAAGAGTCTCGTGACTTTGTTTCATCGCCATAATAGCTTTTCCGATTCAATCGATAATAGTTTTCACCGACATCGACAAATAGAATCAGGTTAAATAAATTGGGAAAATCATACGTGTGAAGTTCTGTCCCGAATCCCACACCTAAAGCATATTCAGTGCGCACTTTTTTATCAATATTGGAGTATTCGTCCTGATATTGGTTAAAATATTTCTTGCCGCCAATGAGCCCATACAGCCGAATCGATTTGTTTTGTAAAATATTACGCTCCACCTGAAATCCAAAATCGTACTGAATTCTATCAGGTACATTAGATGTCACATCTCCTGTTTTTTCAGAATCAAAATAAAAATACCCGGCGGCTTTGAACGACCAGTTTTTGTTCATGTACAACTTATAGGTTAGCCCCGACCCGGAAAAGCCTGAAATCGATACGCCAAGTAAATGGGAAAGCGAATCGACCTTGCATGGTTCACCCGCAAATGCCAGTGAAGTCACTACCAGAAAACAAAGAATTATCTTCATCAATTCCTCCCAAATTTTAAATCATGAAATTTTATCGAATACTTTTTTCATATTGGCAAAATGAATGACAATGCCAATTCTGTGCGATAATCCTAACTCGCTATGGGCCTGTCCCATCGCCAATCCATAATCAATCGATCCGATAGAAAGATTCAATCCCAAACCAATATGCGTTACTCCAAGGTCATCGCGTCCAAACCGCAGACAAATTCTTTCTTTTACTTCCGCTTCGATTCCAGCTCTGAACCGTCCGGAAAGTTTTCCAACTTGAAAATCGGTCTGATGCTGATCGCCGTCAATTCCGAGGTCAAGGCTCAAAGCAGGTTGGATTCGTAACGGGATTTTCGCCATTCGTAAATTATATGCGGTTCCGATTCGGAGAGTTGGCAAAGTCGTCTCTTTCACGCCGTCGTTCCAGAATAAAAATGTCGTCGTGGCATCGGATAATGAAGCGCCGATCGTCCAATTTATTTTGGGACGATAAATAGCGGCAACATCTAACCCGATTCCATAGGCGTCAGCCGTTCCTAAAGATTTGTAAATTTGTTTAAACGTCGCTCCAATTAAAAGTTTATCGTTTTTCCGCTTGGCAATTGACACAAGCAAAGCGTTTTCGTTGGCGCCGAACGAGCCGATTTTCCCAAAATTCAATCGCTCGCCGGGATCGAGTTTGCCGTTTCTTTCCGTTCTATCCTCGTCGGGCGACTGATAATCCGGATCGCCGGGCGAAAGCCCATCCGTACCCGCGTCGATCAACGCGCTTCGCGTGTCCGGAATATCATCGACGCTCAGACGAAAAAATCCCAATCCATAAGCAAAGCCTTTATGCGCAGGAGCCGCTAAAGAAATCTGATCGAAATTCAATACACCAGCAAATTCTTCAGAGTGAATGAACTGTCCGGACGTTTTCGTATTTTCAACCAACGCCGCCGGGTTCCAATAAACCGCCGAAACCGCCTGCGGGCATGAAATCATCGCACCGCCGAGACTCAGTTCACGAACGCCCAATCCGATTTTCAGAAATTCGCCGGAATATTTCGTGTCCATTCCAAAAAGAGCGGAAAACGATGCCGTTCCCATCATTCCGATGAGAAAAAACCTGACCAACCAGCGCGGAAATTTCCGAAAGGATTTACGATAATTTGTAATTAGAAATCGAACTATAGCATTAGAGCGGGAAGATCGAAGATTCGCCATGGAGAATTCGCAGAAAGAGAATTTGAAATTTGAAATCTTCATCCTTACTTTAAACGCCGAATTGACGCTTGAGTTCGTCCAATTTTTGCAAAGCTTCCAGCGGCGTCAGGTTATCGACATCCACTTCGATCAGCGCTTTCCGAAGTTCACTTTCCTGCACGTCAAAAAGCCCGAGCTGATTTTCATTTTTTGACACCAATTTTCGAAACTTCTCGTTCTCAGTCGGGAGTGTTCGCTCCGCGTCGCTCAGATTCAACAAAATTTCCTTCGCGCGAAAAATGACTTCGCGGGGAATTCCAGCCATTTGCGCTACGTGTATTCCGTAACTACGGTCGCAACCGCCCGGGACAATTTTTCGCAGGAAGATAACCCGATCGCCATATTCTTTAACGGCGACATTGTAATTTTTAATGCGTGGATGGAGCAATTCCAATTCGGTCAACTCATGGTAATGCGTTGCAAAAAGCGTTTTTGCGGCAACTTTCGGGTTTTCATGTAAATATTCCGTCACAGCCCATGCGATCGACATTCCGTCGTAAGTCGAAGTGCCGCGACCGATTTCATCCAAAAGGATCAGCGACTGTGGCGTGACATTGTTAAGAATGTTCGCTGTCTCATTCATCTCCATCAGAAAAGTCGATTCACCAGCGGCAAGATTGTCACTCGCGCCGACTCGCGTGAAAATTTTATCGACAATACCGATTCTCGCCGAAGAAGCTGGGACAAAACTGCCGATTTGCGCCATCAATACAATGAGACCGACTTGCCGCAGATATGTCGATTTTCCTGCCATATTCGGCCCGGTGATGATCAGAATTTGGTCGTTCTGATTGTCGATCATTAGATCGTTGGCGATAAATTTCTCGCCCGGTGGAAGCAGAAATTCAACAACCGGATGGCGCCCATCTTTGATCTCAATCGATGAACCTTCGTGAATTTCCGGTCGGGAATAATGCCGGTTGGCGGCGATATCCGCCAAACTGGAAACGATGTCAAATATCGCAATTACTTCCCCATCTTTCTGAATCGCCAATACTTCTTTCAAAATCGATAGCCGGATTTCCTGAAACAGATCATACTCAATCTGCGACATTCGTTCTTCTGCGTTGAGTAATTTTTCTTCGTATTCTTTGAGTTCCGGAGTGATAAATCGCTCGTTGTTGACCAGCGTTTGCTTCCGGATATAGGTTTCCGGAACTTTGTCAAGATTTGCCTTCGTAACCTCGATATAATAACCAAAAACCTTGTTGTAGGCAACCTTTAGCGATGGAACACCCAGCCGCTCACGCTCGGTCGCCTGAAGCCGTGCAATCCATTCCTTTCCATGATGAACCAGATGCCGGTATTCATCGAGTTCTGCCGAAAATCCGTCTTTGATAAAACCACCTTCTCTGATAGAAAGCGACACATTTTCTTCTAAAATAGCACGCTTGATCAATTCTACTACTGATGACAAAGGATTCAGGTTCTGCGCAAGCGATTCAAACGGCGTTTGTTCCAAAATGATGTTAAGCATGTCCGGTATCAATTCCAGTGTCGATCTGAGCGCATTCAATTCCCGTGCCGACGAGCGGTTGGCACTCAGTTTGGACATCAATCGCTCGATGTCACCCGCTTTGGAAAGCAAATTTCTGAGCCGTTCGCGTTTGTCGGAATTTTCCACGAAAAACTGGATCCAGTCCAACCGCTGGTTGATCTCATCAATATTCCTCAGCGGTCTTCTCAGCCAATGATGAAAAAGTCTGCTTCCCATCGACGTTTTGGTTTGGTCGAGCGTTTCGATCAATGAACCGCGCTTACCAAAATTTTGCATGGTCTGGAAAATTTCAAGATTCCGCTGTGTGAAATCATCGACCAACAGAACGTCGCTATCATTCCGCTGATGTATGCCGGTAACGTGGTTAAGATTATTATGATAATTTTGTTTCAGATATTGAATCACAGAACCAGCCGCGGAGACGCCAATGGTCGCCGATTGACAACCAAACCCTTTGAGCGACGGTGTTTGAAAATGACCGGTAAGCGTCTGAAACGCTGTTTCGTAAGCGTAAATCCAATCTTCGACGGGCGTAATTCTCAGCGTGATAGTCGAGAATAGATTTTTGACTTCTTTTTCAAGCGATTCCGGGCAAATAATTTCCGATGGTTGAATGGCAAGAACTGATTCCTTCAATCGCGACGTCGGAATCTCGCTTAGGAAAAACTCGCCGGTCGATATATCAATTGCGGAGATACCAGCATCTTTTTCGTCGAAAATCACCGAAAGCAGATAATTATTTTTCCCTTTTTCCAAAAACCGGTCGGACAGAGCGGTTCCGGGAGTTACCACTTCGATGACTTCGCGCTTGACAACACCTTTGGCGAGTTTTGGGTCTTCCACCTGTTCACATATTGCGACTTTCAGCCCGGCTTTCAAGAGTTTATGCATGTACGATTCAAGCGCATGATGCGGAAATCCAGCTAATGGAACCGAAGACGCTTTGCCGTTTGCTCGTTTTGTCAGTGTAATATTCAGGATTTTTGCCGCGGTCTTAGCGTCTTCCTTGAACGTTTCATAGAAATCGCCCATCCGGAAAAGCACCAATGCATCGGGATACGTCGCTTTTACCGTCGCATACTGCCGCATGACAGGTGTCAGTTCATCGTGATGTAATTCTTTCTTGATCATCGCTTCATCAACTCGCGACAAATATAACCATTAACTGAGAGAAATTGAAAGTTGAAAATTGGAGATTGAAAATTGTCTAAGCACACGATAATATGTAATTTTCAACTGACAATCTCCAGCATTCAACGAAAAAGGGCGATAAATCATCGCCCTTTCGTAGTTATTTCAATAAGGAAGATTTACAGCGGTTCCGCCATTTTCTTATAGCGTAGATAGCGAGACTGAACCTCTTTCGCCAAGATTTCTCTGAGTCTGGTGGATTCTTCCGGGAAAGATTTCTTTAACGTAGCATAGCGAACTTCGCCATCTAAGAATTCCATCAGTTTCCCATTCGGTTCTTTGTTTTCCAGAATAAATGGATTCTTACCTTCTTCCTCTAGGAAAGGATTGTAGCGATACAATGGCCAATAGCCACATTCGACGGCAAGTTTCTCTTCCTGTTGAGAAAGCATTCCCTTATAAATTCCATGATTGATGCATGGCGCATAAGCGATAATGATTGACGTGCCCGGGTATTTCTCCGCTTCAACTGTGGCTTTCAGAAATTGGTTTTGGCTCGCGCCCATCGCAACGGAAGCGACATAAACATTCCGGTAAGCCATCGCCAGAAGACCGAGATCTTTTTTCGCCGTCTTTTTGCCAGAATAAGCAAATTTTGCAACGGATCCAGTCGGCGTTGATTTGGAAGATTGTCCGCCAGTATTGGAGTAAACTTCCGTATCGAGCACCAGAATATTCACATCGTGCCCCATTGCCAGAACGTGGTCTAATCCGCCAAAACCGATATCGTACGCCCATCCGTCACCGCCGATGATCCAGATCGATTTTTTAGTATATAGGTCGCGCATCGTCCAGATTTGTTCAAGTACCGGATTACCTGCGGTATTTCCCTTTAGCAGATTTTTAATTTTATCCCCGGCTTCGCGTGAAAGTTCGGCATCGAACATCCCGCTCAGCCAAGCTTTAAATGCTTCCGCAAGTTCTCCGGAAGTTTCATCCAAGGCTTTCTTCATCAAATCAGCCAACATATCACGGCGCTGAAGTGTAGCAAGTCCCATTCCAAAACCATATTCAGCATTATCTTCAAACAGAGAATTCGCCCAAGTAGGACCGTGTCCTTTTTCATTGACAGTATAAGGACAAACCGGCGCCGAACCTCCGTAAATCGAAGAACAACCCGTTGCGTTAGCGCAAATCATGCGATCACCAAATAATTGTGTGATGACTTTGATATAAGGTGTTTCACCGCATCCCGCGCAAGCACCTGAGAATTCAAAAAGTGGTTGCTGGAACTGACTGCCTCTTATGTTCTCTTTCTTTACGGCATGCGATTTCACCGGAATTGTCTCGAAGAACTCCCAATTGGTTTTTTGTTCGAGTTCTTCTTCCAATGGCTTCATGACCAACGCTTTTTCTTTTGCCGGGCAAACATCGACGCAGTTTCCACAACCGGTGCAATCAAGAACAGAAATTTGAATCCGATATTCAAAATTCTCTAAACCTTTTCCAACTGCTTTCAGGGTTTCAAAAGACTTTGGAGCATGAGATTTTTCTTCCGGCGTCACGAGGACAGGACGAATGACGGCGTGTGGACAGACGAAGGAGCACTGGTTACATTGAGTGCAGTTTTCCCTGATCCAATGCGGCACTTCGATTGCGATTCCGCGTTTTTCATACTTCGTTGTTCCCGTCGGATAAATTCCGGCAAGCGGCATCGCGCCGACCGGCAGTTTGTCGCCTTGTTGAGCGAGCATCGGTCTCATAACTTTTCCGACAAATTCGGGTTCGTTTTTTACAACAGATTTTTCATTGATAAGATTTGCCCAATCACCTGGTACTTTTACTTCGTGAATAGCGCTCCGGGTTTCATCAACGCTTTTCCAGTTCATGGCAACAATCTTCTCGCCTTTGGCGCCGTATGTCTTGTTAATTGCATTTTTCAGATGAGTGATCGCCTCCTCCACAGGCAACACTTTAGACAACACAAAGAAGACTGTTTGCATGATCATGTTAATTCTGCCGACGAGTCCAACCTCCATAGCAATTTTTAAAGCGTCGATCGTGTAGAATTTCAATTTCTTCTGTGCAATCGTCCGACGTAAAGAAATTGGCAGATATTGATCGAGTTCATCGTCAGACCACGGTGCATTCAACACAAACGTGCCTCCGGGTTTGATCGATTCCAGCAAATCATAATCATTCACATAGCTGGATTTGTGACAAGCGATATAATCGGCATGATTGACACGATAACTGGCGTGAATCGGTTTTTTCCCAAATCGCAGATACGAAAGTGTCAAACCACCGGATTTCTTAGAATCATATGCAAAGTAACCTTGTGCATATTGGTCAGTATTATCACCGATAATTTTGATGGCGTTCTTATTTGCGCCGACTGTTCCATCCGAACCAAATCCCCAAAAAATCGTCTGGATCGTGCCTTCGGGAACTGAATCAATCTTCTCTTCAACAGGAAGCGATGTAAATGTCACGTCATCTACGATACCCACGGTGAAATGATTTTTCGGATTGTCGAGTTTAAGGTTATCAAAAACGGCTTTTACCATCGACGGATCGAATTCTTTCTGACCAACACCGTATCTTCCACCGACAACCAGACGATCATCTTTTTTATTCTGAAAAACCGAACAAACGTCCAAATAAAGCGGTTCACCGAAAGCGCCATTCTCTTTTGTGCGATCAAGAACGGCGATTTTCTTTGCGCTCTTCGGTAAGGCTTTCAAAAAATGTTCCACCGAAAACGGGCGATAGAGACGCACTTTTAGGATACCGACCTTTTCGCCTTTTGCCAATAAATAATCAACCGCTTCGGTAGCAGTGTCCGCGCCGGATCCCATGAGAATAATTATGCGGTCGGCTGAGGCATGTCCGTAATAGTCGAACAACTGATATTCGCGCCCGATAACTTTGGCAACTTTCTTCATGACTTCTTCAGCAATTCCCGGAACCGCATCGTAATAGGGATTCGCGGCTTCCTGTTCCTGAAAATTCACATCCGGATTTTGAGCCGTACCGCGAAGTTGTGGATGTTCGGGATTCAGACAACGCTCGCGAAATTTTTCGACGTCTTTAAAATCGACCAAAGATTTGATGGTTTCATAATCGATTTCTTCGATTTTCTGAATTTCGTGACTTGTCCTGAATCCGTCGAAGAAATGAACAAATGGAATACTGGACTTTAGAGCGATGAGATGTGTTATCAACGCCAAGTCCATACTCTCCTGAACCGTACAGGATGCCATCAAACCAAAACCGGTCGTGCGGGCGGTCATTACGTCGGAGTGATCGCCATAAATCGACAATGCTTGTCCAGCAAGCGAGCGCGCGGAAACGTGAAAAACACCCGGCATGAGTTCGCCGGCAATTTTGAACATATTCGGTATCATCAGTAAAAGTCCCTGAGAAGCCGTAAAAGTCGTCGTCAGCGCGCCGGCGGAAAGCGAACCGTGAACGGCGCCAGCCGCGCCGCCTTCACTCTGCATTTCTACCACTTTGAGCGTCTGACCAAAAATATTTTTACGTCCCTGAGCAGACCATTCATCCACCAATTCGCCCATCACGGTCGACGGTGTTATCGGATAGATCGCCGCTACTTCACTTAATGCGTACGCAACATGCGCCGCCGCAGTATTTCCATCTATACTTTTCATTTTCTTGGTCATTTCTAAACTCCGTCTATTTTGATTTCTTATTAATTAGCAAATATCATCAATATTCTCTCAATCAACGACTCCTAATGAGAAATTTCGGGATGAAAGTTACGATTTCTTTCCCAATAAATGCAAATTTCGCAGAAGGTTTAAAACGATTTTGCAGATAAAAATATCTTGATTACGAACTTTTCTTTGAAGATACCCAAAAAGCGGAGCGTAATGCCCCGCTTCTGGTTCAGTATTTTACATTGAAATTAGTGATTGTTGTCACTGGTCATGATAAAGATCGATTTGCCATCAAAACTCTTGTACTGCGGACGCAAACGGTCTGGATTATAGTATTGTTCGATGTCAACATTCTTCTTAAAACTCGTGACAACATCCAACGGAATGTTTCCGTATATCCCATTTCTTATGTTGACCAATAAACCTGATTTTTTCTTGAGAATCAGATCAAGCGCGAGATTCCCGTAAACCATCGGTACGATTGAGTCCAGCGAGTCTGGATCGCCGCATCTTACTAAATAGCCAAGTTTCTGGCTGATGGATTCGATTTTTCTGCCTCTGTTATATTTTGGAGATAACTCCTTCAACCTCTGGGCAACAACTTCGCCAATTCCACCGAGTTTCTTGTGCCCATACGCATCCTTATCATCCGATTGAAAAACCATCTGTTCTTGTTCGGCGATCATAGCGCCTTCTGAAACCAAAACGACTGAATAATGGCTTGGATTTGTGTACCGGTCTTCGACTAAAAGTTCTGTCAGTCGTTCCATCGAAAATTTATATTCCGGAATAACACATCGGTTAGCGGCGCCCGCCATCGTTGGAACGATCGCCGAAAATCCAGCATAACGGCCGAAAACTTCAATGACTAAAAAGCGTTCATGCGAACCGGCAGAAGTTCGAAGAGCGTGTGTCATTTCCAGCGTCCGAGTCACACAGGTGCTGAAACCGATGCAATAATCCGTTCCGGGTACATCATTATCCATTGTCTTTGGAATGCCAACGACCTTAAAACCGGTATTGTGAAGTGTCACGCCGTAGCTGAGCGTATCGTCACCGCCAATCGGTATCAAATAATCGAGTCCTAGAAAATCCAAGTTTTTCAAGACATCGGGAGTCAAATCGTTGATCTTGTCGTTATATTTATCTTTCAGGTGTTCGGGAACGACGTCTTTCGCCACGTGGCTGGGACGAGTTCTCGACGAATGTAAAAACGTGCCGCCCGTACGACCGATTTTATTGACGATATTTTCGTCTAATTTCAGATAATTGGCACTATTATCGGCGTCTTTATCACGAATAACGTCGATCAGCCCGGCCCAGCCCCTACGAATGCCGATGACTTCAAAACCTTCGTGAATAGCTCTCAGTGTAACGGCGCGAATGGCAGGATTCAATCCCGGTACATCACCGCCGCCAGTTAAAATTCCAATTCTCATTTCACTTACTCCTTACTTCAGTTACAGACGCGCAAAATTACTAATCTGAAAGTAAACTATCAATCCAAAAGTCTCCACGATATAAAAATACCTCTTGTACTTTCTTGAAATTACCACTAAGATTATTGCAAATATGGATGTTTGATAACCGCAGTGAAGCCGTAAGACAATTGATCTTGTACCGATGAATCGATTTCTTAATCATCTTTAAGGATGAGAAATATGAAAACCGCAACCGAATTTCTTGGGAAAATCTTCTATATCGATGTCTTGCTTCTGACTATGGTTTTTGCAAATGAACCGGTAAGACAGTTCACAACCGAAGATCACTGGATAAAAGTACAGCCATAAGTGATATCTGGATGGATTGCAACCGGATGAATGGCGTCTTCCGGAATAACGGCACATGGTTCTATGATAACGTATTGGGAGATTGGGGCTTGGAATGGCCAAAAGGTTCCGGACTCAGCCCGATTTTCGCGGCCGGCCAATTTCTCTGCGCCGAAATCGACGGCGAAGTCCGTGTCGCTGGCACCCAACACTCCGCCACCGAATATCAGCCCGGCATGATCCTCTCGCCTGACCATCCCGATGATCCAAGCGATTCAAAATACAAGTGGTACGAATTACAAAGCAACGGAACCGGCGACTGGACAAATTGGCCGTCTGCCACCCAAGGCGCGCCTTTAGATGAAGATGGCAATCCACTTTTGATCGGTGACCAGACGATATTCAGTGTTTGGAACGATTGTAGAAATGATAAATATGGTTTTGATACGCTCTCATTAAACGCGGAACTCTATCAAACCGCATGGGCTTATGACCGCACCGATGCTTTTGGCGATATGATCTTTCTGAAATGGACGATCGCGAACAAAAGTGGAAAGACATGGGAAGATACGCACTTCGCGATTTGGGCAGATCCCGATGTCGGAAACGCCGGAGATGATTTAGCCGGTTGCGATTCAGCACTAAACATTGGGTTCTGCTATAACAAGAATAATGATGATCAAAATTATGGCGAGGCACCTCCGGCTGTCGGTTTTAAAATTTTACAAGGCCCCATCGTACCCTCCGCAGACGATACGACTTATCTTCCCGACGGAACAATAATACCAGATAAAAAAAGCATAAAAATGACAGCATTTTTAAGCCCGATAAAATACGACAGCCCTCAAGGAACGCCCGATAACGCACAGGATGTTTATTATCTCTTGCACGGTCAATGGCAGGACGGTTCGAACATTACTTAAGGTGGCGATGGAACAGACCAATACAACCCACCGACGCATTATATGTTTTCCGGCGATCCCGAAACCTCAATAGGATGGTTGAATACTCAGTGGCATGATCGTCGTATCTTTTTATCCAGCGGCCCATTCATATTGGAACCGTGGACAGATTCGGATGGTGACGGCGTTGCTGAATTCGGCGAGCCGGGCATTCAGGAAATTGTCGCTTGTGCTCTCGTTGCACGTGGACTGAATAACTTGAACAGTGTTACCAAACTCAAGCAAATCAGTCATCTTGTCCAAATGGCTTATGACCACAATTATCAGTTAGGCGTTCCACCTAAATCTCCTAACGTAACCGTCAGTGAACTACCCAATGAAATTCTTCTCAGTTGGGACGGAAAATCAGAGTACAATTCTGATAGAAGCCCGTATGAATCGACCGACCCGCTTATAGCAATGGCATTTGGGGATACAGTTATCACAAGCGGCTACGTTACACATGTCGTTGATGACTCAACCTACAATTTTTACCAGTATGTCCTCTACCAATATTCAGACGAGACTGGCAGTGATCCGGTCGAAGTAGATACGTGGAGCATTGGGAAAAAATACTCCTATAATCCGCATCAGGCGCGCTTTTTCAGAATTCTATGCAATAAAAATCCAAAAGTCGGAAACATCGACTATCAATTAGTCAATGGTAAAACATACCATTATGGCCTTGTTGCCGAGGTCTTTCTGAAAGACGGTAATCCGGAAGTAATATCGAGCCGACCAACGATTGTTTCCGTAACACCGCGATACTCACCTGGCGTCAGATATGAGGCTTCCTTCAATGATACACTGGAAGTTAAGCATACGGTAACAGAAACCGGCAAAACGCCCAGCGATGGTACGACGACTGTTTGGGTAGTTGATCCTTCCAAGATGACCGGATTGGATTATACGGTTTCCTTTAACTCAGATTTAACATGGAATTTAACTACTTCGAATGGCGATACCGTTCTTGCTGACCAGACGAACCAGACCGGTAACAACGCTTACAATCTCACTGACGGTTTGATGGTGAAAATTGAAGGCGGCGAACCGGGGATAAATTTGAATATTCCCGGACCGTTTGGCGATATACCTGGTTTTAGTGGATTTGGAATTACCGGCGGTAACAAATGGTTTAGCTGGCCTGTAAACTGGGGACTTGAGACCATGGGTGGATCCTTCGGAAACGGATTCATGTTCTTCGGAAGCGATGTGGAGCCTTCCGGGTATGTCGATGTTGAGATCCGCTTCGCTGGCATTGGCGCTTCAGGTTGGCCTCAGCCGGATTCAACTGCCGGCGCGTTAATGGTAGTCAGTAAAGCCGCCTATCCCGAAAGATGGCAGAAAGCCGTAGTCTATTGGGGACCTGGTTATGATGTGCAATCGACATTAGGCGATGTACCATTTACAGTATGGGATACGGAAAGCATTCCTCCGCGTCAACTAAAGGTTGCCTTTGTCGAAGAGCCGCGTTCCGACCGCGATGGCGCCGCCAATCTCATCTGGGATATGGGTTGGGGCGACGATCATGTTTTTGGCGCTTATGGAGGTCGTGAATATTTATTCATTCTGAATGAAACTTACGATGAGCAGTACACTGAGTATTTGAATGGCAACAAAGACGGCACCTATAATGGCGTCATGTATGTCGGCGGATGGGGAATGAGATCTGCCAGCCGTCCTTTCTTACAGGATGCTTTCGAATTTCAAGTTTATGCCATCAATCCCAACTCGCCATATGATCTGTTCACATTCACGGCGCCAGCGGCGGCCATACCCACAACTGAATTTCTAAAAAAAGACATGAAGAAGATCAATGTCGTCCCAAATCCTTACTATGGTTTTAGTTCCGAGGATATCAACAGTAATGGCTACCGCGTCCGATTTACTTTTTTGCCGGAAAAATGTACGATAAAAATATTTACTATCGCCGGAACTATGGTTCGCAAGTTGGAAAAGAATGATCCGACGACGCCATTTCTCGATTGGGATTTATTGAATTTCGGGGGAATGGCGGTTGCGAGCGGAGTTTACGTTTATCACGTCGATGCGCCGGGAATCGGCGAAAAGGTTGGTAAACTTGCAGTATTTCTTCCTAACCTTAAGTGACGACTAACTCTGACTGGTTGTTCTTTTTTGTGTTCTGATTCTGCGTTTATCCGCGTTCAGTCGCGGCAATTACTCGCTTAGTAAAATCGCGACCGCGATCGAGTTCAGTTTTTCTTCCGGTTTGTCCGAGCGCGAAAGCAGGATGATCGGTACCTTTGCACCGACGACTACGCCGCCGACTTTTGCGCCGACAAGCAATATCAGCGCCTTGATCAGCGCATTTCCGCAGGTCAGATTCGGCACCAGAAAAATATCCGTCTCTCCCGCGACTTTACTGACTAAGCCCTTTTTCTCGGCGGCATTCCGCGACAGCGCAACATCCATCGCGATCGGTCCTTCGACGATAGCGTCGCCGAATTCGCCCGCTTCGCCTAATTTTTGAAGTTCGGCCGCATCGACGGTTTCGAGAATCTTTGGATTGACATTTTCGATTGGACAAATGATCGATGCGTTAGGTCTTGGATTTTCCAATCGTTCCGCCACCCCGATGACATTTTTCAAAATCGCTTTCTTCGTTTCCAAATCCGGTTGGATGTTCAGTCCGCCGTCCGTCAATAAAATAAGCCGCGGATACGCAGACGCCTCGGCAACTGTCACGTGACTCAGTACATCGTCTTTCCGCAGACCGGTTTCTTTGTTCAAAACGGCCTTCATGAGAATCGGCGTCGAAACGTGCCCTTTCATCAGGATTTCTGCTTTTCCTCCCCTGACCAATGCGACGGCGCGAGCGGCGACTTCTTCATCGCCTTCAACGTTCACGATATTTTCATTTTTGACCGCATAGCCGATCTGTTTGGCAATCGCTTTGATTTTGTCGGCATTACCAACCAACAAAGCATTCGCAATTCCGCGCTCATCGACTTCTTTGATAGCGCTCAGCACGCTGAAATCATCCGCCATCGCCACCGATATTGTTTTTTTCCGTCTGAGGTTTTCGACCGCTTTAAATATTTCGTCAAATGTCCTGATCATGATTTCTCCAAAAATTTATTTTTCCTGCTTGTAGGTTTGAATTTCCTGAATTCCATCGATGGCTCGGAATCCGCCAGTCGCCATCGCTTCCAATTCGTTTTCACCGGGATAGACGGAAATCTCAGCAAGAAAACCAACCCGCTCCCGAATCATCGCGATTATCTTTTCTGATCTTGCCAGTCCGCCGGTTATGATAATCCGATCGACTTTCCCTTTCAGAACCGTTGCGTAAGCGCCAATTTCTTTTGAAATCTGATAAATCATTGCCGTAAAAATCAGTCGGGCGTAATCATCGCCTTTTTCGATTCGGGACAAAACTTCGCGCACATCATTCGTCCCGAGATAAGCTTTCAGTCCGGCGTTCTTGGAGAATTTCGTGTAAAATTCTTTCATTGTATATTTTCTGGATGTCGCCAGCCGAAGTAGTTGTTCCAAAGGCATAGAGCCGGCTCGTTCCGGCGAGAATGGCCCCATTCCCATCAAAGCGTCATTGCAATCGATGATATTGCCGTGATCAATCGCCGCAATCGTGATACCGCCGCCCAAATGCGCGATAACAAAATTGGATTCGCAGATCGATTTCCCGAGTTTTTCAGATTCTTTCCGAACGCAAGCGTTGACGTTCAGCGCATGAAGCCTGCTCCGACGGACAATTTCCGGCGTTCCCGAAATCCGCGCTTCCGGAATAAACTCATCGACGGTCACCGGATCGACGACAAATGCCGGAACGTTGTATTCTTTGGCAACTCCATCGGCAATCGAAGCACCGAGATTGCTCGCATGAATGGCGTATTTGCAGTTAATCGCATCATCCATCATCGCTTCATTGACCCGATAAATCCCACTTTTCAGTGGGCGCAATAATCCACCTCTGCCAACAACCGCAATCAAATCGTGTTCGTTTAGCCATTTTTTGAAAGTCCGATTGACGATCTCAATGCGAAGCGGCAGTTGTTCCTGAATATTCGGCATATTGCTGATGGCGGTTCCCGCGTGATCGATATTTTCAACAAAAACGGCGCCGTCTCGGTCAAAAAGTGCCAACTTGGTAGAAGTCGACCCGGGATTAATGACTAAAATTGCTTCTTTTTTCACTTTAAGATTCCTTCTGATGACAAATATTTATCTCGTGAATCGTAGAATTTCAAAGTTAGGATTTTACAAATTCAATGCCAGAGAGCCGAATTGAATTTTTCCGTCTGAATCGTTCAAAGGTCGGTAGCAATTCGCGAATGGTTTCTTAGAAATGAAAGAGTATTTTTCCTAAAAAGTTGAAAATTGAAGATTCACTGGTGGAGAATTGAAGAGTGAGGGCTGAAGATCGATAGTTAAAAACTAAAAAATAAAAGTAACTTCAGAGGACGGTGATTTCGCAGAGAAAATTCACTTTAAAACATTAATTGAAAAACGAGTCCAGAACACTGAATTTCAGATACCTATTGTTTCAACTTTTCTACCGCTTCCGTTTTCCCCACAATTATAAATTTTCAACCTCCAACATTCAATTTTCAATTTCTCCCCAGAATTCTCCTTTGGCATTTCATTGTGGGTTGACTAAATTCTTACGCCCATGAGAGAGAATGTATATTTCGTTTCTGATGTCCACCTCCGGTTAAAGGAGTCTGTTTCCGAAACGATCAAAAAGCAACGGCTCTTCGGTTTATTCGATGAGATTATGCGCCAAAATGCTTCACTTTGGATTGTCGGTGACTTGTTCGACTTTTGGTTCGAATATAAACACGTCATTCCGCGTCAGTTCTTTTCGGTATTAAGGAAACTACAGGAAATGACCCAATCGGGTTGCGAAATTCACATCCTCGGCGGAAACCACGACTATTGGTTAGGCAGTTTTATTTCCAACGAGATCGGGTTGAAAATCCATCCAAGTCCTATTGCTTATTCCATCGGCGGCAAGTCGTTTTTCATCACACATGCTGACGGAATTCTCAAAAGAGATCGCTGGTACAGGGTGATGCGATGGATATTCCGTAATCCGGTGACCATTGCCTTGTTCCGGATGATTCACCCGGGATTAGCGTTTGGATTGGCGGCGAAAATTTCCCAAAAAAGCCGACACTTTTCAATGCGTGATATCGAACTCGAAACACAGGAACGCTCAGAATTAATACTTTACGGGCAGGAACGGCTGAAAGAATCTTACGACTATGTCATCACCGGCCATTTCCACCTACCAACCTTTTATTTAGAAGGTGAAAAAAAGATTGTCAATCTTGGCGACTGGATGAAATATTTTACATTTGGGCACTTCGATGGTCAGGATTTCCGTCTCTGCTACTGGAAATGTGAAGATTCTCAGCCAATAAAGTAACAAAATGAAAAATTTTTGCTTGACATATCGGATCGAAAATTCTAATATCAAGCGGACAAATAGAAAAGAAACAAATATGAAACCACTCATCAGAACCAGCCTTATCGCTTTCACTCTCGCTTTTGCCTCATGTAGTTCAAAAGTTGCGACAATCACAACCAAAGACATCGAACAGTTGCGCGTCGATTATAACAAGGGCAAGATTCAAACGATGGACGACCTGATTGCCATTTATAAAGACCCGACGCAACCAATCGAGACGCGCATTGCCGCTATGCAAGCGCTCGCGCAAACTAAGCATCCGGATGCCCTGAAAATTATGTACGATTTCATGAATCAGAGCATCGGTCTGAATTACGCGCTTCTGACGGCGACTTCCAATGCACTTGTCGAGAATCCGACGCCGGAAAATATAAAGGCGATGGTCAACGGCATCGTTCAGGCACAAAAACGGTACAGCGAATACCGCACCCATGTCTTCTCTAAACTCGAAACGGTAAAAGCCGAGATCAAAGTCGAGCAGATTCTAAATCTGTATGCGGCGGAAAAAGAGAATTACATGCTGATGCAGGAATCTTTGACGAAAGTTATGGGATCGCTTGGAGACGACAAAGTCGTCCCAATTCTTATCGCCATCGCCAAAGACAATAGCGTTAAAATTTCTATCCGTTCTCTTGCTCTCGAACTACTTGGGAAGAAAACGCATCCATTAGTCACTCAGACATTTATCGAAATGCTTGGCGATCCGGAAACACAACTACAGGTTCGCGACTTTGCGTTTAAAGCTATCGCTGACGTCAAAGAATCACGCGTCCTGCTGGCGCTTCTCGAAACTTTTAATAAAAGCCACGAAGAATACCTAAACTTGCTGGAAGCGTTAATGAAAGCGCTGGGCGATTATAATGATCCTGCTGTCGTTCCAACACTGATTGAAATCGCTAAGGATACCGAATTCCCGATGACGATTCGCAAAGATGCTCTCACCGCATTGATTAAATTCAAAGATCCGAAGGTTTTCGAAAAACTTTTACCGATGTTCGAAAATCCGAATAATTTTGTCCTGTTCGACCAGATGACGACAATGGCGACGCAGATAGGCGGAACCGCTCCGCTCAATAAACTTCGACTGACTGCATTGAAAGCCCAACAAAACGCTCAGGTGACCCAATGAAAACACATCGTATCTTTACTGTCGCTTTCATTCTGCTCTTTTTGGTTGCATCCCGCGATCTATTCGCACAGGCAATGTCCAAAAGCGCGCTTCAGAAGAAATTTTTTGAAACGGATATGACGATCGACCAGTTACGAAAAGAATTAGCCGAAATCCGAAAACAAATTCACGAATTGGAAATCACGGCTTCGGTTCCGTCCATCCGCAAGGAAATCAACAAAATGATCCAATTGCCGGAAATGAAACATGAAATTCTGCTTAACAACGGCACGATCGTCAAAGGTAAAATCGTTTACGAGGATTTCGACAAGATTGTCGTTCAGACACAAATTGGCGAGTTAACACTTTCTAAAAAAGAGATCAAAGTTACGCGCGAAGCCGAACGACCCCAGGCAAAATGCGTCGTAGTAGGACCAATTACCGAGAAGATTTACGATAACATGCGCGTTTACACCGGACAATTGAAGAATGAAGGCATTCGCCGAGCAGACTTCCCGAAAATCATCTTCTATTTATACGACGAGAAAACCAACTTAGTAGCCACAGACTCCATGATCGTTCCCGGAACTTACCACATGTTTCTCAGCGGCGTTCAAACGGATGCTACTATCGAACCCGGTCAGACATTTCCGTTTGAATGCAGTGTCAGCTTTCACGAAAAAGCACCCATCAGCTACTATATCAAGAAAATTAGTTGGGAAGAATTCGATCGATAGGTTAAAGACGGCTCATCAAGTCAGCAAATCCCGAACATTCGACAATGGGATACTCTTCTCAATCGTCTCAAGATAATTCGTACTCAGATCAATATATCGGTTTATAACCGGATGTTTCTGCGCATCATATATCACTTTAACTTCTGGATGTAGCGGATTTTCCTTGCGGGTTTTAACAACCTTAGCAATTTCTCCAGAATTCAACTGAACATACAATCCGATCGGGTAAATGGAAATATAATCAATGAGAGCTTTCACTAAAAGCGAAGAGTAGGACGTTCCTTTCTGCAAAATGATTTGTTTGATGCCAATGGGTGGCACGAGTGCATCGCGGTGACAGCGAGGATGTATCATCGCTTCATAGGTGTCTATCATGGAAATTATCCGAGATTCTGGCAACAACTCATCTCCAAGCAAATGACCGGGATAACCGCGACCATTATCTTTTTCGTGATGCTGTAGAACAATTTTAGCCAAATATTTTTGCGAGGCGTCCGATCTTAAAATCGCCTCTGCGCCCAACGCGGAATGGTCTCTGAATTTTTGGATCTCATACTGAGTCAAATATTTTTCGTCTTTTCTGAGAATTTCTTGCGCCACTTTTGCGCTACCAATATCATGAATTAACGCGGCAGCGCATAACCTGATCTGTTCATCCGTAGAGTATTTCAATCCTTTGGCAAGAAACGTTGAAAAAACTGCAACATTGACTGCATGCGAAATCGTGAGATCTTCGATGTCGAAATAATGAACGGCAAGCGAAGTCAAACCGGTTGATTCGTCGATATTTTTCACGATCTCTTCGGATAATTCAAAAAGTTCACCTACCTGAAATCTATCGGAAGTCCGAAGCATATTTTGGCGAGTTTCGATATATTCTAGCGCTTTTTTATACAGCACTTTCGGATTTCGCGTTTGTTCGGTAAGCATCATATTCCCTCAGGAAACTGAATTAATTTAGTCTTGATAAAAAATCGAATGGATTAATGATATCCTTTGAATATTTTTCCTTCGCCAAGCGTAAACTGGCTCGCTGTTTTCCGAACCAGTTTAAAAACTCTTTCGGTGCGGCTTCTTCCAGAAAACCTTTTTCCAAACGATCTAATTTTGCTAAAAGTTTATCGATCCGAATTGAAAATTGATTCTCGTACTGTTCCCGTGAATAATCTTTATTCAATGTCGCTTGAAAGAGATTCCGGATGTCCTCATATTTCGGGATAAAACCGATTGGCGTTTCGATGGCTTCATAATCTCCGTGAACGCGACCTTCCGCCCAGAGAATCCAGACTTTTTTATCAATTTTATCATTCAGGTATTCGCCGGATTGATCTTTCAGAAAATAGTTCGTTGAGAAAATCAGCGGCGTTTTTTTCATTCGACGTCCAAATGCCAGATGGTTTTCGATATATTTTCCCAATGGAACGACAATGAAATCCAGATTGGCCATCGGCGAATGCGCGCGCTGTCCTTCTTTTCCAAGAGTTGCCGCTGTGGTTTCGGACTCCAAAGTCGCGCCAATAAAAACGCCGTGTTCCCAGTTGAATGATTGATAAACAGGA
>PEYN01000119.1:33039-33181 GCA_002774355.1 Candidatus Marinimicrobia bacterium CG08_land_8_20_14_0_20_45_22
AATGATCGCCGAAACCTCGACGCCGTCTTTTGTATTAGCATTTCGGTCGATGTTTTCCAGTTCACTGAGACGCATCGTATAGCGGGCATTTCTATGTGCTAGTGGAATTTCCTTGCCGCGTTCATCTTTTTTCCCTTTAAAC
>PEYN01000120.1 GCA_002774355.1 Candidatus Marinimicrobia bacterium CG08_land_8_20_14_0_20_45_22
TACGTATTTTTCCCATTCGCGCCTCAGATCGACCCAATCAAATTTTCCTTCTCAGAAAATTTCGCATAACGGTTAATTACCCCAAAGAAAGTGTAACAGCATCACATAAAACCACATCGAAAGCCAGCAAACCGAATTTGGATCTGCTTTACGTGAATCCGGCCTCAGTTAGCAATTGGCAGACGAAAACGGAGCGATTGTTAAAAAAAACAACCACGCTTCCAGACGGCATCTGGCTGAAACTCACTGTTAACGAAGATGGAATCTATTCTCTGCCATTTGACCAGATCGCGGCTAAAGGAATTTCTGAAACAGCAATCGATGTGAATCGCATTTTTCTGTACAGTAACTCGACCGGTGGATTCAAGATGAGCGATGTCATTAACACACCGGTTCCGGAAAACCTTGTTGAAATCGCCCACTGGATCATCAGCACGGATGCCACTTTCGGTTCAGCAGATACACTGATTTTTTGGGGACGCGCAACTTCCGGGCTCGCCACCAATATCACCGGGAATTTGTATTTTGACCGGAATTATTACTCCTTCGACAATTATTATTGGCTCTTGATAGCCGATCAAACCGGTGAACCAAAAAATATCGGCACGCTTGAATCTTCACAGCTGGCGGTAAATTCTACAGTTACGGAAACGGAATATCTTGAACGTCACGAACTTGAGATTAACAATTTTATGCATTCCGGAACGCATTGGTACGGCGAGAAATTTTCAAATTCCGGCACCAGCATTTCCGTGGTTTTCCCATTGCCAGAACGCGAAGCCGCTTATTCCGCCAAAGTCAAAATCAGAACAGCGGGCGCAACCAATAAAACTACAAACTTCTTTACCCTTTTTTATAGCACCTCTTTTTATAGCACCTCACCCACACCCATTGCCTCATGGTCATCGTCCAATTATAACACGACAAATAAAATCCAGACAATGTCGATGGTCGGAGGAACGAACATTTTTCGAATCACATTTACATCTTCCGCCGCGTCGGCTCAGGCATATCTGGACTTCATGGAAATTCAATATAATCGAAACCTTCAACCCGGAACAGAATCGCTTCGTTTCTGGGCGCCAAATTCTAACGGGTTGACGGAATACCGACTCTCAGATGTTCGGTTGAAAAACTTTACAGTTTTCGACGTGACAGATTGGGAAAATGTTAGTAAACAAACCGTTGAAACTGATTCGGAAAATACTTATCACTTTCGCGCTGAATCGTTTGTCCAAAATCGCCGGTCATATTTTATCACTTCTCCGGATCGATACAAATCCCCCCAAAAAATCGAAAACCTCGGAAGAATCGACTTAACATCGCTTCGAACATTCGCTGGCGCCAAATACATAATTATCACAGACGAAGCCTTCCAATCTGCCGCAGAAGATCTTGCCGATTTATACGCGAACGATCTTCGGGAAACGGACAGGCTTTCGACAAAAGTCGTGCTCCAGAGCCAAATCTTTCGCGAATTCAATGCAGATATTCCCGACCCAAATGCAATCCGGTTTTTCCTTAAATATGCTTTTGAGAATTGGAGCGTCAAACCAGAATTTGTCCTGCTTTTAGGCGATGGAACTTACGACTATCGCGGCATCAAAAGTAATCAAGGGAATTTTGTCCTGACGTATCAAGTCGAGAGTGAATCAGATGTCATCGACATTTCAAGTTCATACGCCTCTGATGCGCGGTTTGTCTATATCAGTGGATCGGATCGGTTAATGGATATGGCGATCGGCAGAATTCCCGCTAAAACCGCAGAAGACGCGCAAAACGCCGTCGATAAAATCCGATCTTATCTGACCGAACCTATTTACGGAGACTGGCGGAACCGGATCACACTTGTCGCGGACGATCCCGAACGACCATTGACCGGAGAAGAATATCACATCACCGACACAGAAGATTATATCGCAAGATACATTCCGAAAAATTTCACGACAGAAAAGTTATACTTATTGGAATTTCCGGAAGTGCAGGATGCCTCTACTTATGGCGTTAAAAAACCTGCCGCAACCGAGGCGATTTTCAAACAATTGTCATTAGGAACGACAATCATCAATTATATGGGACACGGAAGTCCGACCGTTTGGTCACAGGAGCGCGTATTAGATATGGAGCGGGATATTTCCGCTCTGCAAACGGGCATGAAGCTTCCTTTTTGGATCGCGGCAACATGCAGTTGGGGACAATTTGACGATATTTCTGGTAATTGCATGCCAGAAGCGCTTATGTTGAAAGCAGAAGACGGAGCGATTGCCGCGCTTGGAGCTACACGCCCGACTTACCCGTCTTCCAACCGCTCATTCATTAGCTCGCTTCTCCAAAGATGGTTTTCTGATGGAAAAGTCAACCGGATTCGCTTGGGAACACTGTTGCAAATCGTCTTTTCCGGGAATAGCGAAAATAACGAAAAATATGTCCTTTTCGGAGACCCTGCTCTATATCTGGCGTTGCCAACCGGTCAGGCTGAGTTCGATCCGTTGTCATCCAATTCGCTAAAAGCGCTTGCGAACGTTTCATTGAATGGAGCAGTCGTACCCGACGACGCGGGTTTTTCTGGACAAGGAATTCTAAAAGTCTTCGATAGCGACCGGTTAGTGACAAGAACATACCTGACTGCAGGAAAAGAGTCGCGGTCAATGTCTTACGTTTTGCCGGGAGAATTGCTGTTTAAAGGGCTCGTGCAGGTTAAGAACCGTTCCTTTTCGTCCAGATTTTTTGTCCCTAAAGACTTAAACTACGAAAACCGCTTCGGTTTCATTAACCTTTATTCCTGGTCGGAATCGAGCGGTCGGGAAATTTCGGCGTTTTACGATTCGTTGATCTTCCGTGGTTCCGAATCTGTAGTCGATACGATCCCGCCAAGGATCAGCATCGGATTCCAAAATATCGATTTCCGAGATGGAGATGTCATCACTCCAAACATGTCGCTCCAAATCCGTATTCAAGACGAACATGGCGTAAATATCGCCGGACAAATGGGACATGATATTCTCGTCGAATATGACTCCGATCCAAATCAAACCATCGAAGCGACGGAGAATTTTTCATATGATACAAACAGCGATACATCCGGATCACTAGTTCTTGCGTTACCGGATATTGAGCATGGTGAACACTCTGTCACCGTTATGGCCTGGGATAACGCCAATAACACGGCAACCGCGACAAGCACATTTACGCTTTCGCTGGCAGAAAAATTGTCGGTCGAGCGTGTATTTAACTTCCCAAATCCTTTCCGCGACGAGACAGATTTAACATTTACACTCACGCAACCGGCTAAAGTAAAAATAATGATCCACACAGTTCGGGGATTGCTCGTAAAAACAATCGATCCTTCCGAGATTTTCCCTGCAGGATTTCAAACGATACATTGGGATGGGAATGATGATTTTGGAGACACCGTATCACGTGGAATTTATATCTTCAAACTCAGCGTCATCTCAGCAGATTTCAAACAAAAAGATACATTCATCGGAAAATTGGTAAAAGCGAAATGACACCTTATTTTGATTGGTTCCAAAAATCCGTCGTGCTGGCCTCCGTTTCACCGCGACGAGAAGAAATTCTTAAAATGATTCTCCCCGATTTCATCATTCACCCATCGGATTACGTCGAGAAAAACCACTGCAATGCAGATCCGCCGCCATTGGTGATTTACCATGCGATTGAAAAGGCTAAATCCGTATCTGGAGATCATCCAAATTCATGGATCATTGGCGCGGACACCGTTGTCGTTAAAGATGACATCGTTCTCGGCAAACCGGTTGATCGCGATGACGCCTTACGGATGCTGAAATTCCTGAGCGGCGCGACTCATTCCGTCTTCACTGGTTACTGCGTTCTAAATTCGAATAACGGCAAATACCTGAAAGGTTTTGAAAAGACGGAAGTCACATTTAGGAAAATTTCCGACGAAATGGCGGCGCACTATGTCGATCATTTCCATCCGTTTGATAAAGCCGGTTCTTATGCCATTCAGGATTTCAGCACCGTTTTTCTCGAAAGAATCAACGGTTGTTTTTACAACGTTGTCGGTTTCCCTCTGTCAAAATTCTACAATCAGATTCTTAATGATCTTTCGGACTGTCTGTAAACTTTATGTTGAAAATCAGCAGATTATTTCTCATATTTTCAATCGGATGTGGAGAATCAATTAAGTGAGCGCAAGATGTTTTACGAAGATCTGAAAAATCAACGGGAAAAACTCGGCTATAGCATTGAGCAGATTGCAAACCGTATTAAAGTGAATAAATCTTATCTCGAAGACTTTGAATCGGGCATTTTTTCAAATTTGCCCAAAACATACATTCGCTTATTTCTCCGCTCTTACGCAAATGAAATCGGTTTGAATGCGACCGAAATTCTCGCCGCTTTTGAGCAATTGACATCAAGACAACCTGTTCCGCCTTCCATTGAAATCGTCAGAAAGAAAGAAACAAGCACCAACTTACGAAATGGCGTAAAACCTCCCTCTAAAAATAGACGAAACCTTTTGACAATCACAATTATCGTTGTCGTCATCGTATTCCTAATTTCCATTTTAAAACAGGTTTTGACGGAAGAAGACAAGAACGACATGCTTTCACAGCCACAACTTCCAACCAATATGTCCGTCAATACAAGCAGTCCAGACTCGACTTTTCTTCCTTCGGAAGCCAAAGACGATTTGAAATCAAAAGAAATCGTCCCGGAGTCGGGGCGTCTCTCGTTGGTTCTTCAATCAAAAGACTCTTGTTGGGTGCGAGTGATCATTGACAACAAAGACTCATTACAGGTTATTCTACCGCCCAACGTTCTCCGGGAATGGAAAGCTCAAACGACATATGATCTTCGAATTGGCAGGCCTTGGGCCATTTCGCTTTCACTGAACAACCGGGATCTGGGATTAATCGGCCAAGACAGCCGTCCAGTTCGGATTCTGATCGATAAAAGTGGCATCATTAAACAACAGGTTATCACCAAGTAGTGATTTTCTCTTTTCCCTCTTAAAAAAAATCCCACAATTTTCATAAAAATTTTCTTGCCTATGACTTTTAGAAAAGGTATTTTTGTGGGTGGTAGTGGATTGAAATCCCAAGTTTTCCCAAATAATGCAGTAGAAGACCATGATCAGTTCCTTTTCCGGCGAATCCAAACACTCACTCGACGACAAAGGGCGCCTTAACGTCCCGGCGAAATTCAGACGCTGGCTCAATGAGGACGATGCCGAGTATTCATTTGTCGTTACCAAAGGTCTCGATCCGTGTCTGGTCGCATACCCTTCCGCTGAATGGGACATCAAATCCGAAAAACTTCTCAAACTCTCAGAATTCAATAAAATAAACAGGGCGTTCATTCGGGCATTTTCCCGAAACGCAATGAGACTTAAATGTGATAAACAGGGTCGAATTCTAATCCCACAACAATTACTCGCTCTTGCAAACATTCAGAAAGAAGTCGTAATTGTTGGCGTTTTGAACTGTTTGGAACTTTGGGATCCGGAAACGCTAGCCAATCACGTTGAATCTCAAAGAAGTTTGGATGATGAATATTTCGAGAGTCTGGGAGGAACGATAAGTTCTTGATTCGGGAGCCATTTTCATGACGTCTATTCATGCACCTGTTCTACTGGAAATTAGCCTGCAATATTTAATCACAAAACCAGATGGGGTTTACGTTGATTGCACGCTGGGGACAACAGGTGGGCATTTTTCGGGAATCAGCAGTCGTTTAAATCCCAACGCATTTTTGATTGGTCTGGATGCCGATCCGACAGCGGTTGAACATTGTCGCACTTTTCTTTCCATCCCACAAAAACACACTCTGGAAATTTCCAATTTTTCCAACATAAAACGCATTTGCTACCGGGCTGGATTTCCAAAAGTCACGGGAATTCTGTTCGATTTAGGAATGTCTTCATTTGCACTTGATAATCCAAAACGCGGCTTTTCGTTCAATTCGGACGGGCCATTAGATATGCGATTTTCACCGGAAATTCCCATTTCCGCGAGTGACTTTATCAATTCGGCTTCTGTTGAAACAATGACTAAAACTTTTTGGAATTATGGTGTAGAAAGATCGGCGAAAAGAATCGCCAAGGCGATTGAATTTGCACGAACTCAAAAACCGATCAAAACAACAGCCGAACTCGCCAATATCGTTACCAAAAGTTCTCATTCATCGTTTCCGAACAAAACGCTCAGCAGAATTTTCCAGGCGATACGGATTCAAATCGATCACGAGTTAGAAATTCTAGAATCTGCCCTTCAACAAGCAATCGAAATTCTCGAACCGAATGGCAGACTGGTTGTCATTTCCTATCATTCACTGGAAGACCGAATTGTAAAAAATTTCATGAAGCTGGAATCGACAAATTGTATTTGTCCACCGGATTTCCCGATTTGTCAGTGTAATCATCACGCTTCGGTAGAAATATTGACTCGGAAACCAGTGGAACCTTCCGATGTAGAAATTAAAACGAATTCACGGGCAAGAAGCGCCAAACTTCGCGCATTACGGAAAAAGGACATCAATGAAGGCTAATAACAACCGGAAATCGAAGAAAAAAGTAACAAGAAACATTATCCTTTTTACCGGATTCGTTTCGTTCATCCTTTTGGCTCTTCTATATCTTTGGATTCTCAACCATACAAATCTCATGTTTCGGAAAGTGGAAGACCTTAAGCGAAAAGAAGCCATGCTCACTACGGAGAATCGTATGATTTCCATGGATATCGACCGTCTGTCCCGCGCTGACCGCATCACAGAAATAGCCTCGACACAATTAGAAATGGTCACGCCGATTCCCGAAACGGTAGCCGTTATCATCAATACTGAAATTTTGACAAATAAATAAATGAGCAACCCATACAACTCAATTAGAAAACGAACGAAATTCTTCAAGGTTCTTCTTGTTGGTATATGGGTTGTAATCGTTACAAGACTTTTTTTCATTCAAGTAGTCAACTCGGAAAAATATCAGGCAAGATGCAAGAAACAATCCGACACCAAGACGATCGTAAAGCCAACCCGCGGAACAATTTTCGACCGAAACGGAAAAGCGTTGACTATCGACATGATACAATATCAAATTTCGGCGCATCCGTACTTAATCGAGAATAAGATTAGGATTGATCTCGCCAAAGAACTTGCTTCCGTCACCGGCGAACCGAGCCAGAAATACCTTGATCTTTTTGAATCGAAAAAGACTTTCGTCTGGTTGGAAAAAAATGCACCTCAATCACAATTTCAAAAACTTGTCGATAAATATGAAAAGACACCCGGTTTAGTCGTTGAGCGTATTTCTCAACGTCAATACCCATTTGGCGAAATTTTTGGACAGATTGTCGGATTTACCAATATAGATAACCGCGGAATTTGTGGCTTAGAATTGCAGATGGAGCCGGTCATTGGCGGAACACCCGGCTGGAAAATCGTCCAACGGGACGGTTGGGGCAGACTGAACGCACGCATCGATTTGCCCGAAAAAGTTTGCGTCAACGGAAATGACGTCACTTTGACGATCGACTCTGAATATCAAACGATCCTTCATGAAGAGCTCATGAAGTCTTATAATGCTACGAATGCAGAAAAGGCAATGGGGATTATCATCAATCCGAAAAATGGCGAAATCTACGCCATGGCTTCTCTACCACCGTTCAATCCCAACAAACCTTCGGAAAATCCGGTCTCTGCGCAAAAGAATCAAGTCATCACCGATATTTTCGAACCGGGTTCGACCTTTAAAGTCGTAACGGCAACTGCCGCAATGGAGCTCAATGCCATCGAACCGACTGACAAAATTAATTGTGAAGGCGGGGTCATTAAAGTCGCTAACCGATTTATTCACGATCACAATCCGTACACGATTTTGACTTTTGCGGAAGTCATCAAAAACAGCAGTAATATCGGTACAATTAAAGTCGCCCAAAAAATTGGAAAAGAGACCGTTTTCAACTACTGTCGAAAGTTTGGTTTTGGCTTGAAGACAAACATCCAGTTTCCAGGCGAAATTAATGGCATTTTACATCCGTTGAAAAATTGGACGGAACTTATGATGGCGCAAATCGCAATGGGGCAAGGAATTGGAGTAACTGTCATGCAATTGGCTTTTGCTTACGCGTCTATCGCTAACGGCGGGTATTTGCTCGAACCACAGTTAATTAAAACCATCTCAACAAAAGACGGGGTTCTTGTTTTCGAAAGCAAGCCGAAATATATCCGGCAAGTTGCTTCTCCGGAAACTATGGCGCAAATGCGCGAACTTTTACGTTTGGCGGTTCAGCATGGAACTGGCGTTCGGGCAAATGTCGGAGGTATGGCGATCGCAGGGAAAACTGGAACATCCCAGAAGGTAACGCCATACGGATACAGTCAATCGGAATATGTTTCGACATTTGCCGGATTTTTCCCGGTCAACGATCCTAAACTTTTATGTGTCGTTGTCGTAGATAACCCGAAGGGAATGCACACAGGCGGTTTGGTTTCGGCTCCTGTCGTCAGCGAAATTTTTAAACGAGTCGTGAATTACTCGGATGATCTGTTTTTTAATGAAGAAAAAACCAACCCACCAGTTCGCACTCAGATTGCTCAAACCGAGAAACCGGTCGAACAGCGCCAGCCGCAAATGTCGACCGTTTCATATTCGACAATGCCAGCGGTTGGTTCTTCTTCATCTGCACTGGAAATGCCTGATTTGAGCGGTAGAACCGCCCGACAAGCGCTCTATGTCCTTCAGGCAATGGGATTGTCGGTCGAAATGGAAGGTTCAGGAATTGTCATATCACAGACGCCCGCAAAAGGGACGCCAGTATTGCGCAACATGAAATGTTCGCTCAAACTCGCGCCTCGGAAAGGTTTAGATTGACGAAGAACTTAAATAAGTTGTTAGAAGGAATTTCTTATCAAGTTCGGGGCGCTTTACCTGAAAGCATTACAACACTCGCGCTGAATTCTGGAAAAGTAGAATCCGGCGGGCTGTTCGTTGCCATTCGCGGCGCTAAAGAGGATGGCCATCACCACATCAACGACGCCATTCGGCGTGGCGCTTCGGCTATTGTCGTTGAGGAATTTCAACCGAAAGTCAACATGCCGCAAATTCTTGTCAGCGATACAAAAATCGCATTGTCGAAGATCGCCAATGCCTTTTTCGATTCACCTTCCAACAAGATGAAAGTTGTAGGCGTGACCGGCACGAACGGCAAAACGACAACAGTTTTCCTGCTGAATCACATTTTTAAGCAAGCAGGCTTCAAGCGCGGAACGATCGGAACACTCGGTTATACGATCGAAGACGAATCGTTCGCGTCCAACCTGACGACTCCCGATAGTCTTCAACTTCAATCAATTTTACTTCAGATGGCGGAAAAAGGCGTAACACACGTCGCTATGGAAGTTTCTTCCCACTCGCTCGCGCTTCACCGCGTGGACGACATTCATTATCATGCGGGCGTTTTTACCAATATTTCTCAGGATCACCTGGATTTTCACCACACAATCGAATCCTATGCAAAAACCAAAACCGAATTATTCCGGCAAGTTGAACCCAACGGTTTTCTCGTCTGCAATGCCGACGATTTTTACTCAGAACTTTTTCATCAAGCGGCAAAAGCCCGCGTTTATGATTTTTCACTTCAGCACAAAATGGATTTTTCGTTCCGGAAAGGTGTCACTTTTACTCAAGGAATTGACGGAATCATTGATACCCCGAACGTTTCCATTCCGATTCGGTGTCCGTTATCCGGTGAGTTTAATTTAAAGAATATTCTGGGCGCAACGGCTGTCTCCTCCCTGTTGAGGATTTCTTCTTCCGACATCTCCGAAGCGTTATCTCAAATCGCTTATGTTCCGGGAAGATTACAAGAAGTCTCAAAGCCCGGCTTTCCACGGACTTTTGTCGATTATGCGCATACGCCGGATGCGCTTATCAATGTGCTAACGGCTTTAAGAAAGATTACTCCGCCGGATGGAAAACTGATCGCAGTTTTTGGCTGTGGCGGAAATCGCGACCGCCAGAAACGGCCGTTGATGGCGAAGGCGGTCGAATCGCTCGCTGATTACGCCATTTTGACAACAGATAATCCACGGTTTGAGAATCCAGAAGCAATCATCGCAGAAGCGTCCATAGGCTTTTCTTCTTCAAAAAAATATCAGACCATTCCCGACAGAAAAATCGCTATTCAAACGGCGATCGGGAACGCAAATGAAAACGACATCATCGCCGTCCTCGGCAAAGGACATGAAACATATCAGGAAATCAAAGGCGTCCGATACCCTTTTTATGACGTGGACGTTATCAGGAAATTTTTCAATGGTCAAAGAGATTAACGCAGAATTTATCCAATCACTGAAGTATGGACGTGTTACAAACCTGAACGGCTATGTTTCCGGTACGGTCATCGATAGCCGAAAAGCCGGACTCGGAACTTTGTTTTTTGCGTTAAAAGGCGAAAAAGCAGACGGTCACACTTTTATTCGGGAATCGGTTGACAAAGGTGCGGCGCTCTGTGTGGTTTCTGAAGAATGGGCAAGCCAGAATCCGACGGATAATCTTCCTCTTTGGATTGTCGATTCTCCAGAAACGGCTCTTCAAAATTTGGCAACCGCATGGCGAAATCAATTCGATATTCCCGTTTTGGGAATCACCGGCACGAATGGGAAGACAACCACGCGCTCGATGTGCACAGAAATCCTGAAAAGAAAATTTGCCGTTCACTCGACTGTCGGAAATTTCAATAACCAGTTGGGATTACCGCTGACGTTGCTGGAACTCAACGACCAGTTTGAATTCAGCATTCTGGAAATGGGTACCAATCACTTTGGAGAAATCGCCGCACTTTGTAAAATTGCCCATCCAACAGCCGGATTGATTACCAACATCGGTCACGGACATGTGGAATATTTTGGCGATTTGACAGGTGTCCAAAAAGCAAAAACCGAGATGTTTCAATCGCTTCCGGCAACTGGAATCGCATTCGTCAATTCCGACGACGCTCTGATCCGCGAAATTCCCTGTTCAGCACACAGAATCACTTATGGTTTTGAATCCAAATCCAGCGATATTTTTGGAAAAATTCTCTCCTATACCGACGAAGGTTCTCCAAAAATAGAAATTGACGGGCGGATGCAAGTTCAACTGAATATTCCCGGAAAAACTGCCGCAGTCAATGCATTAGCCGCGTGCGCGGTCGGAATTTATTTCGGCGTACCTGAAGAAAAAATTGTGAACGCATTGGAAAATTTTCAACCGGTCGATCAGCGCTTCAAGATTATTCGTCATAACGGTTTTTTGATAATCAACGACACGTACAATGCTAATCCGGATTCTACGGTTGCGGCGCTGAAAACGCTCTCATTGATGAAGACGAGTGGCAAACGAATTTTTATCTTCGGGAATATGCTGGAACTGGGCGAATTCACTCAAACCGGACATTCAATTGTCGGAAAAACCGCTGCGGAACTGAAGATCGACAAGTTCTGTGCAACAGGTGAATTCACGAAATCTGCTATTGCCTCCGCTCGAAACGCAGGCTTGTCAGACGTAACTTACTTTAATACAAAAAGCGAACTCATATCCGAAATAAAAAAATCGGTTTCCGCAAACGACATCGTGTTGGTCAAAGGTTCGCGCGGAAGTCGGATGGAAGAAATCATCAAAGGATTAACGGAGTAGCATGTTTTACCATTTTTTATATCCACTGAAACGCATTTTTTCTGGATTCAATCTTTTCCAGTACATTACGTTCCGCGCGGCAATGGCGGCGATCACAGCTTTGCTCATCGCTTTCATCGCGGGTCCGTTTATCCTGTTAATGCTTAAAAAATTTCAGTGTGGTGAGTTGATTCGTGAAGACGGGCCAAAAACACATTTAGCCAAAAAGGGAACGCCGACAATGGGCGGAATCATTATTCTGATTTCCGTTATCATCCCTGTTCTTCTCTGGGCAAATCTGAAAAATACTTATGTCGATCTCATTCTCCTTGCAACGATTTGGATGGGCGCGATCGGATTTTTAGACGATTATCTGAAGGTCGTTCGGAAGATGAAAAAAGGATTGATCGCCCGTTATAAATTGCTTGGACAGATTTCGCTTGGACTGATCATCGGCGCCTATATTTACTTTTCTCCGGAATTTGCCAGCGTGAATTCGCTGACAACAGTCCCTTTCATCAAAGATTTTGAAATCGACCTCGGCCTTTTTTACATTCCGATCGTCATCATTTTTGTCACATTCATCTCAAATGCGGTGAATTTGACAGACGGACTGGATGGACTGGCGGCAGGACTCATGGGAATCGCGGCGTTGACCTTTGCGGTAATTGCATACGTTTCTGGACGTGTCGACTTCAGTGATTATTTGAATATTCTCTATCTGCCTGGCAGTGGCGAACTAGCGATCTACGCAACGGCGTTTGCCGGCGCTATTCTTGGATTTCTCTGGTACAACGGCCATCCAGCACAGGTTTTTATGGGCGATACCGGTTCGCTCAGCATGGGTTGCGCACTGGGAACAATGGCGATTCTTTTGAAAAAGGAAATCCTGTTTTTATTAATTGGCGGCGTTTTCATCGCCGAAGGTCTCTCCGTCGTAATTCAGGTAACCTATTTTCGGTGGACGCGCAAGCGAACCGGAACCGGCAAACGCATTTTTTTAATGGCGCCGCTTCATCATCATTTCGAGATGAAAGGGCAGGATGAAAGCAAGATCGTGATCCGGTTCTGGATTATTGGCATTTTGTTGGCAATTTTAGGATTAAGCAGTTTCAAAATACTATGATGGATTTGAAAACAAAACCAACCGATTTTAAGGACGTCCGAATCGCAGTTCTGGGTGCTAAGCGAAGCGGCGTGATGGCGTCGATTCTTTTCGCGAAAAAAGGCGGCAAGGTTCTGCTTTCCGATTCCGGAACCGTCGAAATCGAAGGCAATCTTCTGTCCGAACTGAACCGATTAAACGTGGAGGTTGAGTTAGGCGGTCATACATCCAAAGTCACCAATTCCGAATTGGCGATTCTCAGCCCGGGAATTCCCAATTCAGCGCCGATTATTCAGTTATTGGTAAAATCTGAAATTCCAATCGTCAGTGAAATCGAAGCCGCTTCGTGGTTTATCCAAAATTCAACCATCATCGGCGTGACCGGTTCTAACGGAAAAACTACCACAACGACGCTTTTAAACGAGATGTTCAAAGATACAAACTTCGAGACATATTGCGGTGGGAATATCGGCATACCGCTGAGCCAATTGATGATTGACGCGGAAAAATCCGATTCTCCCGATAAAGTCTTTATCCTCGAACTCAGCAGTTTTCAGCTGGAGCGAATTGTACATTTTCATCCAAATATTTCAATCATGCTAAACATCACACCAGATCACATGGATCGTTACGAGCATAATCTGATGCATTATTTTGCGGCGAAACTCCACATTGCCATGAACCAAAACCGAAACGATTTTTATATCTACAACGATGACGATCGGCTATTGTGCGAAAATCTTCCAAAGAATTGCCAGACGATTCCTGCGGGCATTTTCTCTAAATCTGAAAAGCCGGTTTATGCCGATAAAAATTCTATTTATTTGAAAAATGGAGAAAAACTGATCGATCGCTCAGAACTATTTTTGCTGGGCGAACACAACCTGTACAATATTCTGGCGTCGCTTAATGCCGCATTAATTTGCGGAATTTCACAGGCACATCTTAGGGACGTACTGAAAAATTTCAAAGGCATCGAGCATCGGTTGGAATTTATCACGACGATCAACGGCGTTGATTTTTACAACGATTCCAAGGCGACGAACGTCGATTCGGTAAATTACGCGTTGAAAAGCTTCGCGCGCCCTGTTATCGTCATTCTCGGCGGAAAGGACAAAGATTCCGATTTTTCATTGTTGATCCCAAATCTGAAGAAATATGCCAAAGAGGCAATTCTCGTTGGAAAAGCCGCGGCGAAAATCCGCACCGCATTGGAAGGAGTCCTCCCGCTTACCGATGCCGGATATAATATGGAAAAAGCAGTTCGGATAGCGAAAACGAAAGCAAATCCGGGAGACGTCGTCGTACTCTCACCCGCCTGTGCAAGCTTTGATATGTACAACAACTACGAACACCGCGGCAAAGCATTCAAAGAAATCGTCCGCCGATTTGAAGAGGAACCAAAATCCGCATGATCGAAAAACGTCAAAAAGTCGATAGTTCGTATCTGATCCTGATCATCGTCATGCTTGGAATTGGCATCATCGTTCAATACAGCGCCAGCTCGTTTTTAGCGGCGGCAAAGTACAATAATCCGAATGTTTATCTCTTCGCCCATCTTAAGCGAATGATCATTGGCGCATTAATCGGGGTTGGGTTTATGTTCTTTAACTACCAATGGCTCAAGAAGATTGCCTTTTGGTTGACGATTCTGTCGATGACGTTTTTGGTCGCTGTTATAGTTTATTACAAGGTCAAAGGAATTCAGGACGCCGCGCGTTGGCTGTCGATCGGACCTTTCCGGTTTCAGCCATCAGAATTCACAAAATTGGCGCTCATTATCTACATCGCATCATTTATCGACCGGCACCAGAAGGAATTGCACGATTTTAAACAAGGTTTTTTGCCGGTGACTAGCATTCTCGGCGTATCACTTTTATTGATCGTCATTGAACCCAATTACAGCACAGCTGCAGTTGTCGGCTCACTGTGTTTGATACTCATGGTTATCGGCGGTACGAGATTGCTTTTTCTAACGCCATTATTAGCCGCCTCTGTTGTCGCTTCGGTTTATATCATCATTCATTCGCCGTATAAACTCCAGCGAATTTTTACATTCCTCAATCCCGAACAAGATCTCCAGCACGCGGGTTACCAGTTGCATCAGTCGCTAATATCGCTGGGAAATGGCGGTTTCTTCGGACGCGGTTTGGGCTCCGGTATTGAAAAGAACCTATTTCTTCCGGAACCGCACACCGATTTTGTCTTTGCAGTGGTTGGCGAGGAACTGGGATTTATCGGAACGTTAGTTATCCTGATTCTTTTTCTGGTTATGTTTTTTCAGGGACTCCGAATCGCCGTAAAAGCGCCGGACGTTTTCGGAAATTTGCTTGGAATCGGTCTTTCTATGAGTATGTTCTTTTATGTGTTGGCGAATATCGGGGTTGTCTGCGGTGTTTTTCCGGTTACAGGTCTCCCGCTTCCATTTCTGAGCTATGGCGGTTCCACGCTGATCTTCAACTTTATTTGTATCGGAATCTTATTAAATATTTCACGGCAGGCATTGCCCCCTAAAAAACCGACAAATCTGGTGATACTAAATGGGTAATGAATTTAACGATGTCGCGCTAAAAATCATAGTCACCGGCGGCGGAACCGGCGGGCATCTGTTTCCTGCTATCGCGCTGGTTCAAGAATTGAAAACCCGCCAGGAAGAGATTGGCAAAATTGAATTTTTATTCATTGGCACGCGTCGCGGTATCGAATCACGGATTCTGCAAAATGCCGGATATGACTTTAAGCCAATCTGGATTCGCGGATTTCAACGCGGATTGTCATTCCGGGACATTTTCATCAATTTTCTGTTTCCGGTCAGGTTGGTCGTAAGCCTGTTTCAATCCTATTTTATCTTAAAAAAATTCCAACCGGACATCGCCATCGGCACAGGCGGTTTCACGGCGGGACCGCCGTTGAGAGTCGCTTCTTGGATGAAAATTCCGTTTTTTATTCATGAGCAAAATGTTTATCCGGGTGCGACCACTCAGATGTTGGCTAAACACGCTTGCCGGATTTATGTTTCATTCGAAGAAACGGTAAAAAAACTGGAAGGCGCTCGTTATTTTGGAACACCGCTTCGCCGTACGTTGAAAAACATCCCCAAAGATCAGGCAGTCCGGTTTTTTGAATTGCAATCGAATAAACGCACATTGCTGATTTTTGGCGGAAGTCAGGGATCACGGGCAATTAACAAACATTGGACTGAGCATATTTCTGAATATCTCGAAGCGAGCGACTTTCAGATCATTTGGCAAACCGGACAGAGCGATTATGAAGAAATGAAGGCAGAATTTGGTCATCTGCAATCGGTTTACATTACGCCATTCATTCACGAAATGGGCATTGCTTACTCGGCGGCGGATGTCGTCGTTTCCCGCGCCGGCGCATTGACGCTGGCGGAACTTTGCCTATATGGGAAACCGTCCATTCTTATTCCTTTACCGACCGCGGCGGGAAATCATCAAGAAATGAATGCCAGAAATTTCGAATCGGCAGGCGCCTCAATCGTCGTTCTTCAACGCGATTTGAACACGACGAAACTTGGCGATCAGTTAAAGACTATTTTTCAAGATTCGGAAAAACTAAATCAAATGGCGAAAAATGCTCTTTCGCTGGCTCGACCGGATTCCGCGAAACTAATTATTGACGATATTTTAGATTATGTTGAACACAATCTTTAGAAAAACCCAAAAAATTCATTTTATCGGCATCGGCGGCATTGGTATGTGCGGGATAGCCGAATTGCTCAAAGACTGGGGCTTCGAGATCACTGGTTCCGACACGAACGCGTCAGAAAACACTCGTCGCCTCGAATCGCTCGGCATTCCGACATTGATCGGACATCGCAAAGAAAACGTCCCGAACTGTGATGTTGTTGTTTACTCTTCAGCTGTTCAACCCGACAATCCGGAACGGATAGCCGCTTTAGAACGGAAAATTCCAATAATCCGCCGCGCCGAAATGCTCGGAGAAATATTTAAACTCAAACCGACACGCATCGCGATCAGCGGCACACACGGTAAAACAACAACCACGTCAATGATTGGCCAAATCTTTATTGAAGCCGGAAAGGATCCGATCATTATCGCCGGAGGAATTGTCGAAACACTCGGAACGACGACGCGCTCTGGAAAAGGCGATGTCATCATCGTGGAAGCGGACGAGTTCGATCGCTCATTTCTCAAACTTTATCCAACCGATACGGTCATCACGACGATTGAAGCAGAACATCTCGACTGTTACGATAACATTGAAGATATTGAAAGAACTTTTACACAATTTGCTAATGAAACACCATTCTTCGGCTCGATCGTCGCGTACATCGATGAAAAATCCGTCAGGAAAATTCTTCCCGATTTGAAAAAACCAGTCGTGACCGTCGGACTCGACGCCGATGCCGATATTCGGGCTGACCAGATCATTATGGAAAAAGGAGAAAGTTCCTTCGATGTTATCATCCAAAATAAACTTTTCGGACGAATTCACCTGTTTGTTCCCGGCATTCACAACGTAAAGAACGCGCTTGCGGCGATCGGCGTTGCTTGGAAAAATGATATTAATTTCAAAGCCATTTCTGACGGTTTGTCGAAATTCCGGGGCGTTCGCCGGAGATTTGAAATCGTCGAAGAAAACGATCTTTTTATGCTCGTTGACGATTACGGACATCATCCGACAGAAATCAGGGCAACGCTAAATGCGGCGAAGACCGGTTGGAATCGCCGGATCGTTGCCGTTTTTCAGCCACACCTTTTCACTCGGACGCGAGACTTTTATCAAGATTTTGCCTCGGCGTTAATGCTTGCCGATGTCGCCGTCATTATAGATGTTTATCCATCACGCGAAAAACCGATTGAAGGAATTACCGGAAAAGTCGTCGCGGAAGCCGCTGAACGGCTTGGGCATTCGGCAGTTTACTATGTAGAAGATAAAACCCGCGTTCCGGAAGTCGTCGAATCCATCGCGCAAAAAGGCGACATGATTATTTCATTGGGAGCGGGCGACGTCAACCAGTTTCATCCGGAGATTTCAAGAAGATTATCAAATAAGTTTGAGCATAATGAACAATAGAAAAAGCACAAAACGTAACCAACAATTCAGGGTTCTCATCTTTTTGGGGGGTAATCTGCTGGCTCTGTACACGAATTCTCGGCGAAGCCGGATTCAGTCTTATCCATTTCACACCGTCGTTAGCAACGCCAAATCGGTCTGTGATTATTCCATGAGAACCCTGATTCCTTTTTAAAATGATGCCAATGGAAAACGAAGAATTATTCAAACCAAACGAATCAGCGCCAGCGTCTCTCCATGTTCGGACGATCATTAAAGCCGATGAAAAACCATCATCACGACGCTATCGGAAATTGATCTGGCTCTTCCTTGTTCTTCTACTTGGAGCAGGTATCGGCTACGCCGCTATTGTTTGGTGCGAATACACAAATCTATTTTCCGTTCAATCCATCGACGTCAAGGGAAATATCATTTTATCGGGGCAGGAAATTCTGGAAATCGCCGATATTCAAAAACACACAGATTTATTCAACCTGAATCCAGAAACTCTGCAAAGCAGGCTTGAAAGGTTTCCGTATATTTACGCCGCAGTCGTGAGCAAACAATTTCCAAGCAAGTTAGAAATTTATGTCAAGGAACGAATTCCTCTCTGTTATTTGAGCGGGACAACCCTCATTTTGCTGGACAAAGACGGCATCATTTTGCCGATTCCCCAAAACAAGTTAAAAGGAAATCTTCCAATTCTCACCGGTTTCTCGGGCGATTCGCTGTCTTGTTCTTCCGGTTATCGCGTTTCCAATCCCGATCTTGTCCAAGTTGTAAAATTGCTCGATCAGACACTTATCGGCGCGCCTGAACTCTTTTCCGAAATATCCGAGATTAACCAAACAAAAAACGGCGAATTAATCCTGTATTCTCTGAGCGGCGGAACACCTATTCTGCTTGGCAGACAAAACATCAAACGGAAATTAATCGCCCTCGCCCATTTTCAGCAGACCTTAAAAAATTTACGCCGGTTTGGGGATTATCAATATTTGGATCTTCGATGGGAAAAACAGGTCATCGCTAAGGAACGATCATCGCAAGGATAAACCATGAAGTCGAAAAATCAACTAATCAGTGCAATTGACGTCGGTTCTTCCAAAATATGCACACTCATCGCCGAAATCGACCAGGAACGGCAGGAACCGATCATCAGGGGATATTCAAAAGTCCCATCCAAAGGAATCAAAAAAGGATTAGTGTCTGATATAGAACTGGCGACGGAATCCATTCAGGATTCGGTTTCGCGCGCTGAAAAAATGGCTGAAGTTACGATCGACTCATGCTGGGTCGGTTTATCCGGCGATCATATTCAGAGTATGAATACCAATGGAAGGATGGCTATTTCACGTGATTCACGCGGTGGATTGGGAGAAGCGCAACAAATTGACGAAGAAGATGTTCAGAAATTGGTTGATCACACCAAAGCCGTTCCTCTGCCGATTGATCGCCAATTGCTTCACGTCTTGCCACAGGATTTTATCGTCGATAATCAGCAGGAAATTAAAAACCCTATCGCACTCTCCGGACGTCGATTGGAAGCAAAAGTTCACCTAACGACGTATAACACCACAATCGCTTCAAATCTAACTCATTGCATCGAAAATGCCGGGCTTGGGGTCGAAGCCTTCGTGCTTCAATCGCTTGCGGCATCATTCAGTACGCTTGAAGAAAGCGAAAAGGAAACCGGAACGGTGTTGATCGACATCGGCGCAAATGTATTGGACATCATCGTTTTCAATAACGGCGGCGTACATCATACTGGCGTCGTGAATCTTGGCGGAGTAAATGTAACGAACGATATCGCATATCTCCTCAGAATTCCCCTCGACAAAGCCGAGAGCATCAAACGTGAATACGGTCATGCGATCGCTGGTTTAGCAGACAGAGATGCGTTCTTTACAATCACCGGTTTAGCAGGACGACCCGATCGTGAGATTCAGGTCTGCACGCTGGCGGAATATATTGAGCCGCGAATGGACGAAATCATTCGTACGGCTTTCTTGGAAGCGAAAAAAGCCGACTTCCAGATTTCCAATGCCCTATCGGTTGTTTTGACCGGCGGCGGCGCTTTACTTCGTGAAACAAAAGAATTAGCCGAATCGATTTTCAACTCGCCGGCGCGCATCGGTTATCCGAGAGGATTTCAGGGATTTACGCAGGAATTAAGCGATCCGACATTTGCGTGCGCGGTTGGAATTTTAAAATATGCCATCAACGACATCAATAACAACGGATCTTTTCGAAAGACATCGAAAAATCCGTTTTCCAAAGCGTGGAATTGGGTCAGACATCTGAGTGAAAATGTAATGTAATCAACTATAATTGGGAGGATTTTATGCTGTTTGAGTTTGCAGATTTTCCGGATCATAAAGCGAAATTAAAAGTTATCGGTATCGGAGGCGGCGGTGGAAATGCAATTAACCGCATGATCGAATCGGGATTAACCGGCGTTGATTTTATCGCTATCAACACGGATATTCAAGATTTAGAGAATAACCTCGCTCCGATCAAAATTCAAATTGGAAAAGAACTAACGCGCGGACTGGGCACCGGCGCTTGTCCTGAAATCGGTAGAAAGGCAATCGAGGCGGACCGCTTGCCGATTACGAACGCGATTCGCGGCGCCGATATGGTTTTTATCACGGCGGGAATGGGCGGAGGAACAGGAACCGGCGCTTCGCCGATCGTTGCACAGATCGCACGGGAAATCGGATGTCTGACCGTCGGTATCGTAACAAAACCATTTCTGTTTGAAGGTACCAAAAGAATGCGAAACGCCGAAGAAGGCATCAAAACAATAAAAGGTAATGTAGATACACTGATCGTCATTCCAAATAACCGGCTGGTCGATATTGTCCAAAGAAAAACCCAACTTGAAGAGGCTTTTAAAACCGCCGACAGCATTCTTCTTCAGGCAACAAAAGGAATTTCTGACGTTATCAACAAACACGGCATCATTAATTTGGACTTTGCCGATATAAAGACCGTCATGAAAGACATGGGCGACGCGATCATGGGGACCGGCATGGCATCAGGCGACGAACGTGCGATTCTCGCCGCTCAGCAAGCAATCTCTTGCCCCTTCCTCGACGATATTTCAATCAAGAACGCAACGGGTCTTCTAATCAATGTAACTTCTGGAAAAACTCTCTCGCTCAGTGAATTCAACGAAGCCTGCCAGATCATTACCGAAGAAGTCGGTCAGGATGCTAATATCATCGTTGGCGCAATTATCGATGAGAACTTAGGGGACGAGATTGTTATCACAGTTATCGCAACCGGTTTTTCAAGGGAAAAAGGACAAAAACCGGTTAACCCGACCTCAATTAATATTCTGGAAAGACCGATGACGCTCATCGAAGGGCCCCGCGATTGGAAAACGATTGAAGGTTTAGAACCAGTTGAAGATCTCAAATCAGTCGATCAGGAAACATTATTTTGGGCCAAAGAGCCATCCCCAAAAACGGAAGGAAAGAATACGAGCCGGGACATTCCTACATTCATTCGAAAAGGAATGGAAAACCAAAAAAAGAGCGAAATCGCCTAACCGACAAACTCATCCCATATAAACAAAGAGCCTCTCAAACGAGAGGCTCTTTTATTAAATCCGTGACAGTAAAAAATTATTAAGCTTTTTGAAAATCGCCTTTTTTAATACAGGACGTGCAGACTTTAACAGACTTTACAGTTCCGTTATCAACGATTTTGATCTTCTGTAAATTCGGATCCCAGCGCCGTCTGGTTTTATTATGAGCGTGACTAACGTTGTTGCCGTACATCGGCTTTTTACCACATATTTCACATACTTTCGACATTTCTCTCTCCTATGAAAAAACCGGGTCAAATTTCAACATATTTCGCCTGAATGTCAAACACTTTTCATGAATT
>PEYN01000121.1 GCA_002774355.1 Candidatus Marinimicrobia bacterium CG08_land_8_20_14_0_20_45_22
AAAGACGAGCGAAAAAGTAAAACTGGCCAAGATGTCGACCGAAGAAAATCCGGCGTGCTTCCCAGTGATTTTGGCGAGCGACGAACGGTTCTTCAGGAAAATTTGGAAAAGGCGTTGAAAGAGGGTTATTCCAAAGAAAATGAGGAGATCATCCGACGCTATTTCGAGTCGCTGTCCAAAGAGGTAAACGAATGAAAACGGGACAATATTTCCGATTGAGATTCTTAGTTTACATTGCGGTATTCCTACCGGCTGTCGCTGGTTTTTCTCAAACACCCAGGCCAACCTCGGCGGAATTGAGCGAGCAGAAATATCGATTCGAGATGGCACAACGTCTGGAACTCCAAGGACAAACGGATCAGGCGCTTGAAATCTACCGGTTTCTCGTCGATTCTCAGCCTGGAAATTATTCGTATTATTTGCGATATACGAACCTGCTGTTTCAAAGAGGTAATTACACGGAGGCTGAACGCGTCATCCGGCGTTTTCTTGCTATTAATCCGAATTTTGAGAGCGTGGCGATCGATCTGGGGAGATTGGTTTATGCGAAAGGCGACACGGCGGAAGCTTTCGAATATTGGAAAGGTTGTATTGAGCGTTTTCATCACTCGCTATCAATTTATCAGACGCTGTTTAATGTTCTCGTCGGCGTTCGCCAATACGAACGGGCGGAAAATATCATTTATGATGCGCGTGTTTATCATCGGAAACCCGACCTGTTTTCATTGGAACTGGCAAATTATTTTCTGATGCGTAGTGAATATGTGAAAGCGACGCGGGAATTTCTTTTAAACGGTCGCGCCAATCCGAGGAACTACGGACTGATCGGCAACCAGTTGATGAAAATTCCCAATGAACAAACTCTATATAATGCCATCGATTCGCTGATTGTAAAAGAAATAAATAGTTCGCCGATGGTTGCCGAATTTCATCGGATTCGAGCTGATTTCAATTTCAAATTCAAGCGATTTGCGGTCTCTTGGCATGAAGTTCTAATAGTTGAATCAAAGACAGGTTTCAAGGGAAACGACATTCTGAAATTTACGAACGATCTGGTCAATGACCGGGAATATCAGCAGGCTGAAAAATGCTATGCGGAAATTATTCAACGCCACGAATTTCAACCGATCGCACCAAAGGCGTTGCTCGGTCTGGCGGATGCGGTCGAAAAATCTGTTTTAGCCCAACAGACGGCGAATCCGCTGGATTATTTTTTTCCGGGAAATGTGTTTTTCAAGACGGAGTTCATTCAAAACGTTACCGATGATGAATCGCATTTACAGAGTGCGTTTTCGATCTACGATTCGTTGATCGTCGCAATGCCGAAGAGCGCGTACTCGGCACAGGCGTTGTTTCGGTTGGCGGAATTAAGGTTTCTCGTGTTACGGGACTTCGATGGCGCGAATTCGCTGTATGAACAATCTATGGCGATCTGCCGTGATGCGCGAATCATCGAACAATGCCGTCTCCGAACC
>PEYN01000122.1 GCA_002774355.1 Candidatus Marinimicrobia bacterium CG08_land_8_20_14_0_20_45_22
GATTCGCTCCGCCGGAATCGGTATGATCCGTTCCTTGCGCCCTTTGCTTTGCTCCACCGTGATAAAATCGCCGGTCAATCTTGAATGAAATAACTCACTCAGGCGCAGTCCGGTGAACTCATAAACCCGAAACGTTGCCGCTAACTTCGGATCGTCAACCACGCTGTAAATTCTATCCATCTCTTCCGGCGTTATGAACTTCGGGAGTTGTCGGTCGGTCTTGATCTGCTTAACGTGAAAAGGTGATTGGATCAACCCTTTTTCAGATAGGAAATTCAGAATGCAACGAATGCCGCGCAGGCGAATGTTTACCGTTGTCGGGTTGTATCGGCTCTGTAAATAAGCCAATAGGTCGCTGTAATTGGTTCGCTTGATCGAATCGAAGTAAACCAGCCCGTTTAAAGCATTCAGGAAGTCTTTGCCCGCTAAGCGATAGGTCTTTAAGGTCGATTCGGTGATATTCCGCTCCGCTTGGATTGTTCGTAAAAAACGCTCAATCCCGCAGGGAATCGTCAACCGATTCTTTTCCGCGTCGATTTCTGTCCTAATCCGTTGTTTGACTTCTAACTCTTGCCGCTCGATCTTTGCCTTTTGGATTTCAGCATCCCGACGGTTTCCCGTTCCGGTCGGTAGTAATTTTTCTTTGCCGTCGATTCTCAAACGAATATAAAACTTGCCTTTCAGTAAACGTAAACCCGCCATGATTTCACCCTCTCAGAAGTTTTTCAATGCTTTCAGTTGTCACGTAAGTCTTGCCTGCTTTTTTCGTTCCGCCGATTCTAACCGGTTTTAGTAAGCCCTGCTGAATATAAGCGAACACGCTCCGAACACTAACGCCCAGACGCTCCGCCGCGTCTTTTACCGATAGTAAATTTTCGTTTTTCATTGTCATTCAATCAACCTTTCAAGTTATCCTACGGGTAGAATATAACTACCGTTTAGTGAAATATCAAGTGTTTTCGTGAATTTATCTTAATTATCATACCGATTCTGTTGAATCTGTTGAATAGGCATACCGAACGATTGAAAGCGGTATGATTTTTTAGGCGAAAACGCCGCCAAACGGCTCAGGATCGATTTTAGCGGGCAGGTCGGTGACTTTGTACCAGTTCGGAAAGTGAATCGCTCAAAGGCTTTTAAAACGCGCATCTCATTTTTTCCTAAAAATAGCCTTTCCCGACGTGATGTAATCAAAGTTGGAAAATTCTGAGTGATAATATATGCACCTTGCCTTTTTTCAACTTTTTTCACGACGGAGAAAAAACGCCAACATTGATTACATTCATCTTTTTTTTCGGTATTTTTGGACGTTTGCCCGAATTTGACCGTTTCGCCGATTTTGATAACACGACTGGCAATAAACCTTATTTCGGGTTTTACTGTGAAAAATCGCCTTACACTTTCGGCACTTCAATTCAAAGAGTGTCGGCATTGATTCGGTCGGTTCGGTCTCCTGCCGTCGGTTTTTATCAACGGCAATCTGATAAGCCGCCAACGTTGAATTTTGAGAATCAGGAATTGACGGAATCACTGTCGAATTGAAAAACGCGCAAGGCAAGCCCTTCGTAACCCGACAAGGTTTTCCGGCAAGTTCCGAATCAATCCACGAATCAATTTTACCCGTTAATCGGTCAAATTTGAATAAACCGCCGACACAACCGCCAGCCGAATAATTGCAACAATTTAAAGCGATAGATTCATACATTTTTCACCTCATTAAAAAATAAATTTGTTTGCGCCCGTTCCGCGCCTAACCGCGTCTTTGCCATCTCAAAATAAACCGGATCACGCTCGATTCCGATAAATCGCCTGCCAAGTCTATGACAGGCGATAGCGGTCGATCCGCTTCCGGCGAAGGGATCACAAACCAAATCGCCAGGATTCGATAACGCTTTCAGGACGTAACCGCAAAGCGCAAGCGGTTTTTGGCAAGGGTGATCGGTTCGCTCCGATTCCGGCAGGTTGCACTTGGTCGGGAAGTCCAAAATCTGTTTAGGATAACGTCCGCCGCTCGATTCGGAAACATAAGCCTTGATCGGTTTACGCGTCGTGTTTGACCGATTGTAACTCCGCCGATAAGGTTCGCCGCCGACGGTCGAAATATCTTTGAAGTTGAAAGTCAAGTTTCCGATTCTCGATTTCTTTTTACTGTAAACGATAATCAGTTCTGTCTCCCGCATAGGCTCTTTTTTTCCAACGGGTTGACCGTTTGGTTTTCTCCAAATCCAAAGGAATCGGAAGCGGAAACGATCCATCAGATTGGTCGTGATCGTTTGTGCGGTCACGAAGTCGCAGAACATTGCTACCTGCCCGTTTGGTTTTAAAATCCGGTCAAACTCAGACGCTAACGACGTCCAGTCTAAGCCGTGATTCCAGTCGGCGTAAATTTCCCGCAGGCTTTGCTCATAAGGCGGATCGGTGAAAATCAGGTCAACCGAAGCCGCCAGAATCTCAGGCATCAGGTCGAAACAATCGCCGAAAGTGATTTCGTTAATCAAGGAAAGCCTCAAAGGTTGACCGCGCCCGCTTGTTCGGTTTAACGTCGCCGGATAAAAGCCAAAGGTCTAAAACCCTCCGATTAAAAAGTAATTTGCCCGCCTTGCCGTTTGGGACGCGCCGGAAGGGAATCGAATTTGACAAAATGAGTTTCCTAATTGTTGACCGTGATATTTGCAAGTAAACGGACGCTTGGCGAATATCAAGCCAAACCGGAAACTCCGGTTTCAGTCGCTTTTCAAGCGCGTCGATTTTATCAAGAATCATGGAAAATTTCGGATCGTCAATCATTTTTTTCCTTTCAAAAGTTGTTTTTCAACTTCCCTTTCGGAAGCCATCTCGCTTCCCTTTCGGAAGCGGTAAGACTTTTCTCGCTTCCCTTTCGGAAGCGGTTCACGACGAAAGGCACTTTTGACCGCTCGCTTCCCTTTCGGAAGATTTAGTATATCTACCACCACCACCAACAAAATCACCTTTTCCTCTTCTGGTTTGGAAGGTCTGCATACTTTCCGGTGAAGGTGTATGCAGACTGCCCTTTCATCAACCCACCTTGTTCGGAAATTTCGATCCAACCAGCGTTTTTGAGTTCGGAAAGTGCCTTAGTCATAGATTTTGGCGATTTAAAATCTTGAACAGTCGCCATTTCTGAATAAGATAACCGAACTTGAATTTTACCGGTAGCAAGGTTACGCTTTTCGTCGTTCGGGTTATATTTAGAACGAAGATAAATCCAGAGGACTTTTGCGTTTGAAGATAAACTTCTCCAAGATTTATCCTTAAGCATTGCTATCAGTGTGAGAACGAATGGCGGTTGTGATCTGTTTTTCTGAATCACAAGTTGCCTAACGTCCAGACGGTTCGGATTTCTTTTTCAACCAAGCCTTGACTATTTCCACGCACTCCGGCGAAAACATAGCAGGGATGCCGCGTTCGGGTTCATTTAAAATCGGAAGTTTACCCCTCTGTCGCAGATAGTCAACCTGCTGTGGATTCAAGCCAGTCGCCCGCATCAACTCTTTCCTTGTCAAAAAATTTTGGTTTGTCATCGCATTTTTCCTTTCAAATAAATTCTATTTATTCACGTGGTTAATATACCTAATGATGTGAATATCAACAACATAGAGGCGTATTTATCCCAAGAAAATCCCAGAATATTTAAGGGATATTCGACGGAAAAATATTATTTTATTTTGTTGGGATTTTTGGGATTTTATCCCAAAGTACTATTTGTACTCTTTACCTCTCCAAAAATAGAATTCTGAGTAATATTTTCGGAGTGTATCAACTGATAAGTGCTTATAAGCCTTATAAGTATGAAGTTCATTTGCTATTGCGATTTTTTTGGTTAATGATTTTTTTGTTTTTATATCATTCCCAATTTCCTTGATTAGAGAGCGTAATTTATGCTGTTTGTCAGATACTTCTTTTCTGTGTGGTTTCTGTGTAGTTTCTGTCGCAGAAACTATCTCAGACGGTTCTAAATTCGTCGAATTTCGTGCTAATTTGATATTTTTATCGTCGGGAAATAGTCTATTATGAACAGTCTCAAATTCATCGGGATATATGATAGATTCAGAAATATAGCCGTTCAGATGGTTTTCCTCACAAAATCTTTTAACAAGTTTGTAAATCCTGTACTCGCTTAACAGGCGTTTAAATAGTGAAGTCTTATGTTCAAAATCATTATGGCTGTATTGTTGTAGTTCGTGTTCGGCAGTATCTCTGATCAGGCTTAAAATATTTTCTCTTAAGAAATCGTCAGCAAATTCGCTGAAATCAAACAATACTAAATTTAATTTTACCGTCTCGAAAAAGTCGTTTTCGTCTCCAGTTCCATCCGCTTCCGAAAAAGTAGATGTTCGGATTTCCCCGTCTTCTCGCCTAAATCTTCTTTCTTGACGCGTCATCAGATCAACCTGACCTTTTTGAATCCGGACAGATTCAATTATGGGATCAGTTTCCATCAACCGCTTAATTTGTTCTTCGTTAATCATTTTTTCTGTTTTAAGAATAGTGATGCGGATTTTGTCTTCATGTTTTACTATCTTTAAATCGTCTTTGGAAATTCCCAAAGTTTCGGCAATCTGTGACGGATAGTCTTCTAAAAGTTCTTCAAGATTTGTTGTAAGGTCGTTCATTGCTTAATCCTTCCAATAAGCCCTTCTGGTTGAAATAAGCGGGAAACGGTGAAGGTTTCCGCTTGTCGGTTGATCGACCTATCCCGCTTATGTCAAAAATCACGTCAATATAAATCCGAATGCGTCCCAGTTCTGGTCAGACAAATATCGTTTGTTTCCTGTTTCCAGATTAACAGCCAGTCGGGTTTTATGTGGCATTCGGAAAAATCGCTCCATCGACCTTGTAGCGGATGAACCTTGAACTTTTTCGGGAGAACTTCACCCGTTGCTAATAGGCTAATGACTTCATCAAGCAAACTGATATTCCAGCCGCGCTTGATAGCCTTCTGGTAATCTTTTTTAAAAGCCGTTGTAAAATGGATCTGTCTCATTTCTTAGGACTTCAAATCTTCCATCAGGCTATTAACGTTATCGAAGGATTTCAGATTACGCTTTTTTTCAACGTCTTCCATCGCCCGGACAGTCTTTCGATTCGGGATGCGAATGCCAAATGGAATACCGCGCTTCAGTGCAATCTGTCGGAGATAGATATTCACTGCGTCGCTCATGGTAAGCCCAAGTTCCTTCAGTACAGATTCCGCGTCGGTTTTTACCTTTTCAGTGACCCGGACATTGACAGATACATTTTGATTCATCTTTCACCTCGTTTAAATAACTATCTGAAATTTATTTCCATGTACCGCCATTTGCAATGCAATTCCGGCATTGTTTTTCCTTCTGGTGTGTGTGCGCGAGTATAATAGATATGCGGGGTGGCGTCTCCCGTGCTTCGGGGGGTGGGGGGTGTGCCTGTGTTCATGCGTGCGCCCGTCCATCATTATCCGCCCGTGTGTCGGTCATATATGAAAGGTACGCCCGCCGTGCATTAACGCCGGTGAAATCCCTGCCCTGATAAGACCTTACGATGGATAACAATTTCTCGAAGTCGGTTTGATTATTCTCTGACCAGTCCAGAAGACTTTTGATACGCAAATTTTTATCGTTGATTTGTATAATGCTCTCGACTTTGTTTAAGATGTTATGACCTTCCAGTAAAAATGCTTTTATATCGTCGATGATTCTCGGTTTGTATAAATCGATCGTGAAGAACTCCGACAATACCTTTCTGATCTCCCGCTCAGTCATGCTGGATTTGCTGTCATTTTTCTGCTTTGTGTTCATGGTGATACTCCTCTGTTAAGTGTTAAAGCCGATAATATGATAAGTTGACAATCTGAAATCGTGGTAAAAATTCGCCCAAAAGGGCAAGCGGTAGGATGCCCGTTAGATACGCAATGTGATTTCTCGTCGGTAGAGCAGACGATCTGTGATTGACTGCTCGGCGGTTTGATCCCACTGAGTTGCTCGAATAATCTACGGATTTGAAGCAGAAGAATACCGACGTGTGTGCGCCTGTTGGCATTATCTCACAGATGTTTCTTTTTAAATATGTTAAATGCAAACTCATTGATAATCAACGCAAGTACATTGTAAACCGATTAGCGATTCCCTGATTGATCCGGTTGCGGTTTTTTCGTTTCTACTATGCAATGTTATTTGATACGCTATTAAGTCTAAAATCACGTCAAAAGATAGATGTTGTCTGATTTTTGTCATTTTTCGCTGAAAATTGATAAATTTTTCACGACGATAAATGCGGCTGTGGAATTTGTTAAAAATCGACTGATTGCTTTTTTTCGTTCTCCGTCGTGAAGATTGAAATTGAACCTTGAAAAAAAAGACGTAAAAACGTTTCATAGGGCATTTTTCGGCATTTTTATCCATTTTCAAATCCTTGCACTTGCGCCATCGCCAATAACTTACAGGTATTTTTCATATAAAATCAGCAGTAAGCCTAAAAATGAGTTATGCAACGTTTTTCGGTACTTATGCAATGTTTGTCTCTTTTTGTTACCATTTTTCTAATCAGTTAAAAACTTCGGCTCGATCAAAGGTATAAGAAACCTTCCGATCATTAAAAATCTGTTTTAAAAACTCTCGTGGAAACTTCGTGTAAATCTCCGTTGTTCTCACGTCAGCATGCCCCAGCAGTTCTTTTACAAGCGAAAGATTATTAGTCGCCATCAATTGACTTAATGCGAAGGTGTGCCGCAAACAGTGAATTGTCTTGCCCGTTATACCGGCTCTCTTACATATCTTTGCGAATGAATGACTGATGTAACTTTCCGAAATTGGATTTGCTTTCACAAAATCATAATCAAAAACGGAAGATTCAGGAATTGGAATCAGTCGTTGTCTGCGCCCTTTGCTTTCGGCTTCAACGATAATGAAATTACCTTCTCGATGAGATATTTTCAATTCACCGATCCGCATTCCGGTCGTCTCGTAAACTCGAATGACGGACTTCATCAAATTATCCGAAGCGTGTTGGTAAATCACTTCCATTTCGTCAGGCATGATGAACTTCGGCAATGATTCATCAACCTTGACCGTCCTGATTGAGAACGGAAATTCCTGAATTTTTCCCTTCTCTAAAAGGTAGTTAAGCATTGATCGAATCGACCTGAGATTAAAATTGACGGTCGTTGAACTATTGTACCGACTATTAAGAAAAGCCAATAAAACCGCGCTATCGTCTTTCCTAAGCGTGTCAAAATATTTCCTATGTTGAAAACATGACTGAAAGTCTGCGGCTCCGATTTTATAGAGTTTTAGTGTCGCCGGTCGCAGATTCCGTTCTCCCTTAACGTTCGCTAAAAAATATCGAATGCCGTCCTCTATGGTTAGACGATTTTTCAGGCAGTCCAAATCGACGCGAATCTTTGCCCGAACTTCGTTTTCTTCCCGCTCAATTCGCTTTCTGAATATCTCTGCATCCCGCAAATCGCCGCTTCCGGTCGATAATAATTTTTCTTTGCCGTCTATCCAAAGACGGACGTAAAATTTTCCACGAAGTTTCCGAAGTCCTGGCATGATACTGCTTCCCTGTTTTTTAGTAGTTTTTCCCAAATTTTTGGGATTGGTTGTTTGAATAAAAAACGGTATCCCTGTCGGTATCCCGTTTCATGTATAGAGATAGGGTAAAAAATAATCAAATTTGGAAGGGTTTGAATGCCGATAATCCATGCCAAAAAGGCAGGTAAAAAGTCGGTTTTGTCGTCGGGAAAAATAATTTGTGGCGAGGGACAGAATTGAACTGCCGACACAGGGATTTTCAGTCCCCTGCTCTACCGACTGAGCTACCTCGCCACTTGCTAAAAAGCGGGTTAATTTATCATTTATTCCTTCAAAATGAAAAAATATTTTTGCCAATTTTCACGATTCCTGTTTTGTGATTATCATGACACTTGCAAATTTTCGACGGATTTTTTCAAAGATTAAATTTTTTCAATTCCGCTACCATGTATATCATGAGAGTGGTTTGTCTATTCTTCGGTTCTTAAAATCGCCTGTTTTTATCTGAATAAAGAGGTTCGTTCGTCGATCATTTCCCGAATTTCCGGCAGAAGAAATACGTTGGACAAGTCCATTTCGCCGAGCGCGCGTATCAAAAAATCGATTTGTTGTTCGAGTGGTGTGAATTTATAGACGACCACTTTTTTATCTTTCAGAACGACGCAGGTGCCTGCGTGAAAATCGCCCTGCCCGATGACGAGAGTGTAGCCGAGTTTGGTAAAAACCTTTTCCAATTCTGTCCGTAATGACAGCATTTTGGGCTTACATTGGTTTTTCAAGTTTACCATGATTTATAGATGTTCCATCCGTTTTTCATGCTCCAGTAAATCGACAAGGTCTTTGACTTTCTCGGATTCATTCCGGTGAACGATGAGAATGGAATCCTTGGATTGAATGACGATGAGGTCTTTGACGCCGATCGTTGCGACCATGTTTTTCCGGGAATAGACATAACATCCGCTGGAATCGATGGCGGTGACATCGCCGATCAGGACATTGCTGTTTTTGTCTTTCGGCATCAGTTCGTAAACCGCGTCCCATGAGCCGACGTCGCTCCAGTCGAAATTTCCCGCAACTACATAAACATTTTTTGCCTTTTCCATGACGCCATAGTCGATAGAAACGCCACGAATTGTTGCCCACTGGGTTTTTAAAACTGCGTCGTAATTAGGCGTGCCGATGGCTCTGGCAATTTCCTGAAGACTATCGTGCAATTCCGGAATGAAAAGTTTGATAGCGTTGATGATGCTGGATCCTTTCCAGATGAACATGCCGCTGTTCCATAGAAATTCGCCGCTCTCCAAGAATCGAATCGCCGTCCGCAGTAACGGTTTTTCGGCAAAAGTTTTAACCTTGTAAACATCCTCATCGACGGGCGCGACGCTTTTGTCCATCTGAATATATCCGTAACCAGTCGCGGGTCGTGTCGGCGTAATCCCGAAAGTGACCAACGCGACGTGATCTTTCGCGAAACGGTAGCCGGTCATTACTGCGTTTTTGAATGCGTCAATGTCCGAAATGAGATGATCGGATGGGAAGATTCCGATGACCGCGTTCGGGTCTCTGTCTAAGATGATCGTCGTAACCAATCCGATCGCCGGCGCCGTGTTTTTGCCACTTGGTTCGATGATCACATTTTTTTCTGGTAATTTGGTGAGGTCTCGCAGGATTGCTTCTTTCAGCGATTTCCCGGCGATGACGTAGATTTTTTTCTCATCGCAGATTTGCCGAAGTCTTTCGTAAGTCAACTTCAGCATCGATTGTTCAGCGACAATATTCAATAGTTGTTTTGGACGTTCGCGCCGGCTTCGTGGCCAGAACCGCTTTCCGATGCCGCCCGCTATGATGACTGCATACATTATTTCACCTCGTGATTAAAGGTTAATTTCAATCGTGCCGGTAAAAACGGATTTTGTTGGTCCGCTCAGCCAAAATGTATCATTTGTTTCATCGATTTGCAACTCGCCGCCACGGGCGATTAATCGGATTGGAAACGTCTGATCGAACAATTTCGAGACCATATAAGCCGCCGCCGTTGCGCCGGTTCCGCAGGCCAAGGTTTCATCCTCGACGCCGCGCTCATAAGTCCGAATCGCCCATCGTCCATCTTTGTTCTGTTCGATGAAATTTACATTGGCATCGAAGGTTTTTCGGAGTTTCGGTGCGATATTCCGAATATCGATCTGCGCCAGATTTTTTGTTAAAACTACTAAATGCGGCACGCCGGTATCGACCCGAAAAACCTCGTTCCCATTGAACGTTTCAATTTTTAATTCGATGGGTTTGCGAACGGTAATCGCGACATTTCCGTTTTTGTAAACGCCGGAATGTTCGCCGTCTGCCGCCAAAAAACGGTACGATCCTTTGACACAAATCGCGTTGTCGTGAACGAAAAGAACCGCCGCGCGACTGCCGTTTCCGCACATCGCCGGTCCCGAACCGTCCGGATTGAAGTACGCCATCTCAAAGTCGCATTCCGGATAGTTTCGGATAAAAATCGTTCCGTCGCCGCCGATTCCGAATCGTCTGTCGCAGAATTTTTGTGCGAGTGCCGGCGCATTTGACTGAAAAAGCGCTGGTCGATCGTCGATGAGAACGAAATCGTTGCCGGCGGCTGTAATTTTCCAGAAGTGAATCTGCATTGTCAGTAATTTAACTCTACTTCGGCAGTTTCCCAGCGAGATCGAATGGTGATCATGTTGGGTAAATCTTTATAAGGTTCGGCAATTCGATAAGGAATCATTCGTCCGGCATCATAGACTTCGTCCCCGTTTGGGTCGAACCAGATGCGTGCGCTGTATTTTCCGGGAAGTAGCGATAGGAATACGAATTTGCCCGTACTGTCCGGGTGTGTTTGCCGCTGGAAGTTTTCTGTCGATGACTGAACTGCCACGATTAATTTTTTAAAATCGATGGTCGTGCTCGTTTTGACAATGCCGCTGAGCGAACCGAATTGATTGACGTCAATCGTACTGAATGTTTGCGTGATTACGGAATCTTTGAAGAAATTGTCCGCGGCGTCTTTCCATTTTTGGCAAAGAAGTTTGATTGTATAATTGGAATTCGATTTCAACGGTTCCATTGGCGTTAGAACGAGCGAATTTCCGTCAAGCCATCTGTCAGCGGTCGGAACATTGATGCTGTCGCTTTCGAATAGAAGAATTTTCTGCTGGATCGAATCGAGAATAATCGGCTCGGAAAAATCCAGGACGATCGGATCAGTCGAACCAAAGTTTTTTCCGCGGTTGAGCGGATTCGTTTTTATCAATCGAGGCTTCAGTGTGTCGGTCTGCACGCGCCAGGTGAATCGAATCGGCCGATTGTCCAACGCCGGATGGTCGCCGGTTTCGTCGAACAGGTTTCGGATCGCGATGGAATATGTCGAATCGGGTATAAGTCCGTCCACTTGCAGAAAAACCTGTTTTGGCGAGCCCGCGTCTGCCCATGTTTTTAGGACATTTGGAGTTCCTGAGCCAATGATATGAAACGCGGCGTTTTTCAGATTCGTATCAGGGATAGAACTCGTGAAATTCAATTCCAGTGCGTTGTTTGTCGGAACTGCAGTCAGGAGTCGAAATGGTCGGAGTGATATTTTGTCCAATCGAAAATTGATGCCAATCGCGGTGTCATTACGATGACGAATGACGATGTTTTTCGTCTGCTGTATTCCCAGTGGATCCTCTTCCATGGGGAAAAATGTCCCCGGTTTAGCGGCAGGCGGCACGTGCGCGATCAGCCGGTATTCGCCGACCGGCAGATTGCTGACTTCATAAAAACCGGAGCCTGTGACGGCGGCGGCATAATCTGGCTTCTGAGATGGTAGCGAGTCGGGGAAAGCGATCTGTTTTCGGAAAACCCAGATCATTGCGGGTTTTTTCTCTGGAATTTGATAGACAATACCGCTGATTTTTCCTTCGTCCAAAGAATCGCCGGTGGAAAATGCCAGTTTGATGTCTTCGACTGTCGGATTCTTTTGAAAATCCTGTAGGTTTCGTGCGTAACTAAAGATGTAGGTTCTGTTGGATTGAAGCGGTTCCAGAAGTTTGATCGTGATTTTTTTTCGATTCGTTTTGATGACGGGAGTCGTTTTCAGATGCGGTGAGACAATCAGTGTTCCTTCTGCACTGCGCGGATTGATCGTTTCGGAAAAGGTCAATTCGATTTTTGGCTTGAGAGTCACCCGAATCGATCCATTCTCCGGAATGACCGAAACCAGCCGTGGTCCAATCACATCAACGGGTCCTCCGCCTGGCTGTCCCTGAGCGGCGCAGCCGACCAGCGCAACGATAACGCCGGCGACCAATCCACCCTGGAACCATTGAATTAGAATCCATTTTTTTTCAGTCCAGTTCAACAATATCTCTTCATTCGGATTGATAGAAAAGAACGGCGAACGATCAAATAATCGCCAATTCTTTGCCGATTTTATGAAATTTTTCCAGCACAAAATCCAACTGTTCCTGACGATGCGTCGCAATATAACTGGTTCTGAGACGAGAAGAATTTCCCGGCACAGCTGGGCTGATGATGGCGTTTGTGTAAATTCCTTCGTTAAATAGCCTTTTCCAGAACGTGAAAGTTTTCATATTATCGCCGATGATGATTGGAATGACGGGCGTTTCGCTTGTCGAAGTATCGAATCCCATACTGCGATATTCTTTCCGCATATAATTACCGATTTCAATAAGTCTTTGCCGGCGCTCCGGTTCAGATTGGATGATCTGAAGAGCGGCGCGTACTCCGGAGAGAACGCTGGGAGGCAGACTGGCGGTGAAAATCATTGCCCGCGAATTGTGTTTAATGTAATCGATGACGTCGGCATTTCCTGCGACGAAACCGCCGACCGCGCCAAACGATTTAGAGAATGTTCCCATAATCAGATCGACCTGAGAAGTCAGTCCAAAATGCGCCGCCGTGCCGTTGCCTTTAGGCCCCAGAACACCTATCGAATGCGCGTCGTCCACCATCAACCGCGCGCCGTATTTTTGAACGATCGGGCAAATTTCGGGAATCTTAGCAATGTCGCCTTCCATCGAAAAAATACCGTCAACGATAACGAGTTTTCCAGATTTTTCTGAAATGCCCGCCAATGTTTTTTCGAGACTCGCCATATCGTTGTGTCGATAACGATGAATACCGGCTCCTGAAAGCAGGCATCCGTCAACGATGCTGGCGTGGTCCAATTTGTCGATGATGACTGCGTCGGTTTTCCCTAACAGCGACGAAATGACGCCGAGATTCACTAAAAAGCCGGTGGAAAAAATCAAAGCGGCTTCCTTTTCGACAAATTCCGCCAACTCCTTCTCGAACGCCTCGTGAATGTCAAGCGTTCCGTTCAGGAAGCGACTGCCGGTTCTGCCGGTGCCGTATTCATGCAAAGCTTTTTCCGCCGCTGAAATGACTGCTGGGTGGTGGGTCAGTCCGAGATAGTTGTTCGATCCGATCATGATTTTAGGCTCGCCGTTGTAAATCATGACGGTATCGTCTCCGCCGGAAAAAGGTATAAAATAGGGATAATATCCCCTGGATTTAGCCTCTTTTACGGCTGTATATTCAAAGCATTTTTTAAACAAATCCATTAAGAATCCTCATTTTCAACAAAAAATCGTTGTTAATTTACAGTGACAGCAGTTGAATTGCAATGTTAACTCTCCACCGGGAATTCATCGGTTATCAAAATAATTCTGAAAAGAAGATTAATACAGGAAAATAGGCTGAATTTGATTACATTTTGGGCGTTATGAGACGAGAATTTGGAGGATAAATGAAACGACGACTTTGCGGGATTTCTGCGATTGGCTGGCTAATATTAACGATAAGCGGACTTTTATTTGCCGAAGATTGGCAAACGGATTATGAGAAGTCAGGATTTCTGGAGACGCCGCGGTACGCCGAAACGGTTCAATTTTGTCAACGGTTGGACGAAGCGTCCGGCTCCATTCTCTTCACGCACTTCGGAATTTCACCTCAAGGAAGAGATTTGCCGTTGTTGATTTTTGACTCCGACAGTAATTTTACGCCGGAAAAGCAGAAACAGAGCGGAAAAGCGCTCGTTTTGTTCATTGCCGGAATTCACCCCGGAGAAATTGATGGCAAAGACGCCGGACTGATGCTTTTGCGGGATATAGTCGTCGATGGAAAATATGCGGAATTAATGAAGAATGTTACGTTACTTTTTATTCCGATTTTCAATGTTGACGGTCACGAGCGGTTTTCGCCATATAACCGATTCAATCAAAGCGGACCGAAAGAAATGGGCTGGCGCGTCACGGCGCAAAATTTTAATCTCAACCGTGACTTTTCAAAAGCCGATTCACCGGAAATGCGTGCATGGCTGTCGCTTTTTCAACAGTGGTTACCGGATTTGATCCTCGATAGTCACGTCACCGACGGCGCCAATTATCAATACGTGGTGACTTATGGAATGGAACAGCATGTCGGTGCGATTGCCGAACCGGTGCGAAAATGGAATGTGGATACGTTCCTACCGATGTTGAAAAAAGGTTTGGAAACAGACGGCTATCCGCTGGGCGTTTATGTTATTCAGAAAGATGAAAAAGAATTTATGAAAGGTCTCACGTACGGCGTTGCCTCGCCGCGTTTTTCCAATGGTTACGGCGCAATTCAAAACCGTCCTTGTATTCTTATCGAGACGCACATGTTAAAAGATTACAAAACGCGCGTTTCCGCCACTTATCAGGTTTTCAAGAACGTTTTGGCTATCGTCAATGAAAATTGCTCCGTTTTGAAAAAAACCGTCGCTGATGGCGATGCGGAAACGGCGGCGATTCCGGTCGGTACATCGATTCCGCTCAATTTCAGTGTGACGTCTGATAGTGTTTTCATCGAATTCAAAGGTTTTGGCTACCGGAAGGAATTCAGCGATATTTCCGGAAGCGATCGCGTGATCTGGACGGAAAGGCCGGTCAATTATTATATGCCGTTCTTTACGAATGTCGTTCCAACGGCGAGCGCCGAAATGCCGTACGCCTATCTCATTCCGGCTGAATTCAAACCCATCGTTGATATTCTAAAACTTCACGGCGCAAAGATAAAGCAATTAAAAACGGATCAAAAACTCAAAGTCAATTCATACAAATTTTCAAACGTTTCGTGGCAAAGTACTCCTTCTGAAGGCAGACATCCGGTCAGTTTTTCGACCACTAAAATAAGCTTTGAAAGAAATTTTCCAGCCGGGACATTTGTCATTTTGATGAATCAGCGGACGAACCTGATTGTGACGCATTTACTGGAACCGGACGCGGTCGATTCGTTCGTTAAATGGGGATTTTTTGATGGAATTTTTGAACAGAAAGAGTATGGCGAAGTTTATGTTCTGGAAGATACCGCGTGGAAAATGTTGAAAGAAAATCCCGAAATGAAACGTGAATTCGAAAGAAAAATCAACACCGATCCCAAATTTGCCGCCGATCCGCTTCAACGCCTGTTTTTCTTCTTTGACCGTTCGCCATTTCACGACGACCAACTCAATTTATATCCGATTTCAAAAGTGATGAAACCGGTTGAATTGAACATCGAACAATCTGAGCGTTAATAACGGTCGGTTAATGATTGTTTAAAGCGTCATTAAAGGAGGTTTAAATGAAATTGAGTCGATTGGCCGAAATCATTCTTACTTTTACACTTCTTTTTGTCATTGCTCAGCCGGAAAAACGCGCGATGTCGCCGGATGGGAAATGGATCGCCTACACCATTGCAACTCCCGATCTCGCGAAGGATCGTTATTTCGACGATATTTGGTTAGTTCCGGCGGATGGCGGTGTTACGAAACCGCTGACGACGCACCCGGAGAATGATTATTCGCCGCGCTGGTCGCCCGATGGAAAACGGATCGCGTTTATTTCCGAACGCAAAGGCAAGCCCAACTTGTTCATGATTTCATTAGACGGCGGCGAGGCGAAACAGGTGACATTTTCCAAAACCGGACTTTATTCACCGATCTGGTCGAAAGACGGTCTTCATATTATTTGCGGTTCGCGCGTGCTTCCAGCAAGGAAAAACACGATAGAGAATTGGACGAAAAATGAATTACCGGAATGCAACGCCAGGAGCATCGACCGTCTGCTTTTTCGCCAATGGGATACTTGGCTCGGCGATAAGAAGAATCATATTTTTCTCGTTGATTTGAACGATGGATCGATGAAACATCTGAAGCCCGGCGATTTCGATACGCCGCCTGTCTCCCTTTCGAGTTCGCATGATTTCGATATTTCGCCGGACGGCGAGACGCTGGTTTATCGAAAAGGCTACAATCACAGGCCATACGAAATTTACTCACAACCAACCAATGGTGAAAAACCGACACAATTGACATGGGCGAACCGTGAATTTGATGAAACGTTCGATTTGCCGCAGGTCGAGACGTTCCGGTTTCCCGGCGCGAACGGTGACACGGTTCACGGATTTCTCCTTCGCCCACCGCATTTCGATCCTGAGAAAAAATATCCGGTCATACTGACGATTCACGGCGGTCCGCAAAATATGTGGGGCGACCGTTTCATGCTCAGTTGGTTTACGATGCAATTGATCACGTCGCCCGGCTACGTCGGCGTTTTCATCAATCCGCGTGGAAGTACCGGCTACAGTTCGACATTCCGCGAAGAAGTCAGTCGCGATTACGGCGGAAAATGCTTTGAAGATTTGGTCAAAGGACTCGATTTTGTCATTGCCAAATACGGTTTTATCGATAAAGACCGACAGGCGGTGATCGGCGGTTCGTTCGGCGGATATTCCGTCAACTGGCTCATGGGGCACACGAACCGGTTTAAGTGCGCCGTCAGTCATGCCGGATTGTACAATTTGACGAGTTTTTTTGGCGCGACGGAAGAACTCTGGTTTCCCGCGTGGGACATGGGTACGACGCCATGGGACGAGCCGGAACTATATGATAAATGGTCGCCACATCGGTTTGCTAAAAATTTTAGGACGCCGACGCTTGTAACACAGGGTGAATTGGATTTTCGCGTGCCGGTTGGCGAGAGCCTACAACTTTTCACCGCGCTTCAGCGGCAGGGAATTCCGTCGCGGTTAGTCATTTTCCCGGACGAAGGTCACGAAATTCTCGGCTTGCAGAACAATGTCCGCTGGTGGAAAGAAATGCACCGCTGGCTGGCTAAGTATTTAAACTAATTTGGGCTTAAGGGCATTTTGCCTTGATGGCCATTAAATTTTGTAGAAAATCAATATTGGATTGTAACGGTAAAATCGCCAGCGTCGGGTGTTCTAATATCGATCATCTTTTCATCCGATAGAAAAGTCCAGCATTCGCGGATTTTCGCCGATGTTTCGGATGGTTTTAGGGCGGACAATTCTTTCGATCCAACGAGAACTTTTGCCGGTTTTTTATCGGAGATGATTCTGAATTGATAATTTTTCCGGTCGGGCGTAAATCCTGTTTGTTCTCTCTTGACGACAACGGTCAACGCATCGTCTTTTTCTTCGATGTTAAAATTAACAACGGAAAAACGCCCGTTCTCGTATTCGTAGGAATATCCGTCGTCTTCGTACAGTGAATAGTAACTTTTCGCGGATGGAAAAATGGTCAGGATCGTCGTTTCGACAGGCTTCTCGCCGACGAACTGCTGAACTTCCTGCATCGGCAAAACGCCGCCAGATTTTAGAAAGAAAGGAATCCGTTCCAGCGGAGCATCGACGGTCAGCCACTGGTTGCCGGAATAGATTTTTCCGGTATTCATTTCGAACCAAAGTCCATCAGGCAAATAGAGATGTTTCGCATTGTCCGTTTCCGATAAAACCGGCGCGACCAGCAGATTTTCGCCAACCATGAATTGAAATTGCGACTGATCGTTCCAGCACTCCGGATCGTTCTGAAATTCAAGAAACATCGGTCGCATGAGCGGCAAACCAGTTTGCGTTGCCTGATGAAATTCGCTGTAAAGGTACGGCAACATTCGATAGCGCAAGTTGATGATTTCCCGGACGGTGTTTTCAACGTCTTGCCCAAAAGCCCATGGTTCTTTGGCTTTCGTTCCGTATGCCGAATGCTGTCTGAACAGCGTCGTGAAGGCGCCGAGCTGCATCCACCGCACGTAAAGCCTTTGCGACGCTTCGCCCATGAATCCGCCGACATCCGTGCCGACGAATGGAATGCCGTTCAAGCCGAGGTTTTGCGACATCACACAAGCAATCTGAAGATGATCTTCGCTGGAAAGATTATCTCCCGTCCAAACTGCAGAATACCGTTGAATACCGGAAAAACCGGCGCGCGTCAACAGAAAATGTCTCTTGTCCGAAAAATTCCGCAGGCCTGCGCGCGTCGCTTTTGCCATTTCCAGCGCATAAACGTTGTGGATTTTTTTATGGTCGGCGCTAAAGCCATTGCCGTTAAAGCGTACGAGGTCCGGGAAGTGACTTCCCCAAACGGCAGGTTCGTTCATGTCGTTCCAAAAACCGGAGACGCCGTCTTTCATCAATGCGGACAATTTCTCGCCCCACCAATCTCGCGTTTCTTTTTTTGTGAAATCCGGGAAAAACGCCCAGCTCGGCCAGACTTCACCCTGATACAATTCGCCGTCCGGATATTTGACAAATAAATCTTTTGCGATGCCTTCTTTTGCCGCGAAGTAATTCGTGTCGGCTTTCACGCCCGGATCGATGATGGGAATAATTTTAAAGCCATTCGTTTTTAGATCGGCGATGAGTTTTGAAGGATCGGGAAAACGGTTTTTGTCCCAGGTGAACACGCGATAGCCGTCCATGTAATCAATATCGAGAAAGATGACATCGCACGGGATCTGCCGTTTACGGAAATTATCAGCCAGCGCCCGAACAGTCGATTCTGGAGTATAACTCCACCGGCTTTGCTGGTAGCCAAGCGCCCATTTCGGCGGCATTTCCGCTTTTCCCGTCAATTCTGAGTAGGATGACAGCACGCGCTTCATCTCAGGTCCGTAGATGAAGTAGTAATCCATCTCGCCGCGATCGGCGCCGAATGAATAAAACCGGTTGTTGCTCGCGCCGAAATTGAAATGACTGCGATATGTGTTGTCAAAGAAAATGCCGTAAGATTTTCCGTTTCTGACGCCGTAAAAAAATGGAATAGAGACGTACAATTCGTCGGTTCGTTCGGTGTAGCCGGGGAAATCGGTGTTCCAGAGCGTGTATTCGTTGTCGGTTTTCCGCAGGCCGTCGCTTTTTTCACCCAATCCGTAAAAGTTCTCGCCATCCAATCGTTTTTTATAACAGCGGACTTCTTCTTTGTCGAAGGAGACGCCGAATGACGCATCGTCGGCATTGAGCAAATTCATTTCCTTGTCAAAAATCGAAATCCGGCACGGCTTTTTCGCGATTTGCACGATCAATTCGTTTGTTGAAAGAATGAAGCGATTTGGCTCTTCCTTTAATGAAAAATCGGACTTTCCGGGCATTTCAGCGATGACGGCGTATGACGGCGACTGGCTGAACGATTCGTTGTTTGTGTATCGGAATCGAATGACGTTTTCGCTCAACATATAAACGGTGAAATTGGCGTTGACGAGGCGGAATTCAACGCGATTGGAAAATAATTGATGACCGACGATATTTCCGACGAACACGGGTTCACTGAGTAATGATGTACAGAGGATGCAAACGAGTAAAAAAAGTGCGAATATTCGGTTCATGAGATCTCCGTTGATTTACAAGATCGTCGCCAGTGAATACTTCCGGCAGTCGTCTTTTGGAATTATTTCTGCAAATATCCATTGATAAAAATATATCAATCCACGTGGGCAATCACAACTAAAATTTCCCATAACAATAAGTCGGTCGGTTTGAATTTGCGTTTGATGAAAAACCTTATGCTCGCCTAAGCACGTTTTAGATCAATTTCGTTATTGAAAAATTGCCGATTCCGTTCTAACTTTTGCGCGCTATTTGTCATTCAATCGTATTCTTTCGATTAATAAAAGGAGGAAAATAGAATATGAGTTTGAAATATATGTTTCTGATTGCGCCGATTGGTTCGATTATCGCGCTGATTGCCGCATACATTTTTCACAAAATGATGCTAAAAAGCGATCCCGGCAACGAGAAGATGCAGAAAATCGCCGGCGCTGTCCGAAAAGGCGCCTTCTCTTACATTAAGCAACAATACAAAATCGTTATGCTGGTGTTTGTAGCCATTTTTGTCGTTTTTCTCTTCATGTCCTATGTTCTGCATGTTCAGAATAAGTGGGTGCCTTTCTCGTTTTTGACGGGCGGTTTTTTTTCCGGATTGGCGGGATTTTTCGGGTTGAATACGGCGACGCTGGCGTCCAATCGAACAGCAGAGGGCGCACGGAAATCTTTGAACGCCGGCTTGAGAATCGCTTTCCGCTCCGGTGCCGTAATGGGTCTAGTTGTTGTTGGACTTGGACTGTTTGACATATCGATGTGGTTCACGATTTTGTATTGGTTAGTTCCACGACTCGGGTATCAGGCGATGAGCCTCGCTGCGATTACGACGACGATGCTGACTTTTGGAATGGGCGCATCATTGCAAGCACTTTTCGCACGTGTCGGCGGCGGAATTTTCACCAAAGCGGCTGACGTCGGCGCCGATCTCGTCGGGAAAATCGAGGCCGGAATTCCAGAGGATGATCCGCGCAATCCTGCGACGATTGCGGACAATGTCGGCGATAATGTTGGTGATGTTGCCGGAATGGGCGCTGATCTGTACGAATCTTATTGCGGTTCGATTCTAGCGACTGCCGCGCTGGGTGTCGCGGCATTTAGCGGTTCGCCTTTCGAAAAAGTTTTAGCCGCTTTGTTGGCTCCGATGATTATAGCCGGTGCTGGAAATCTATTTTCCGTTCTTGGCGCTTTCGCGGTTCGGACGGGTGAAAAAGCAGACCAACGTTCGCTTCTCAAGGCTCTTGCCCGTGGCGTTAACCTGAGTGTTGTCCTGATTACGATATTTACCGTTGGCTTGCTTTACCTGCTGAAATTGCCAATGGGTATCGCCGGTTCCGTCATTACCGGATTGCTCACAGGCTGGACGATTGGTAAACTCACAGAATATTACACGTCGCAGTCTTATAAGCCGACGCGCTGGATCGCCGATCAGGCGAAGACGGGTCCAGCCACGGTGATCATCGGCGGTTTATCTACGGGAATGATTTCAACTGGATTTCCGGTCATTGTGACTGGCATCGGAATCGGTTTGGCTTATGCCTTTGCTGGTGGTTTTAGTACCGCTCCGAATCATATCAATCTTGGCTTGTACGGAATCAGTTTTGCGTCAATCGGGATGCTTTCGACGCTGGGAATCACATTGGCGACGGATGCTTATGGACCCATTGCTGATAATGCGGGCGGAAATGCCGAAATGAGCGATTTGCCGAAAGAAGTTCGTCAAAGAACCGACGCTCTGGATTCATTGGGCAACACGACTGCCGCGACCGGAAAAGGCTTTGCCATCGGTTCGGCGGCTTTGACGGCAATGGCGCTGATTGCGGCGTACATCGAGGAAATCAAGGCGCAGTTTTCGCATATTATCACGGACGGAGTCCTGATTAAAGAATTACTAACGAGTTTGAACATTTCCTTCGATCCGAACGCTTCTCTCGCATCTCTGCGCGAAATTGTCGCCAGCACTGTAACGCTGACCAATTGGGTCGATTATTACAACATTACATTGCTTAATCCGCGCGTGATTATTGGTGCGTTTCTCGGATCGATGATCACATTCGTATTCGCCGCGCTTGCGATGAAAGCCGTTGGGCGCTCCGCTGGAAGTATGGTTGAAGAAGTTCGCCGTCAATTCCGCGAAAAACCGGGCATCATGGAAGGCACAGATGAGCCGGATTACGAGCGGTGTGTTTCTATCAGCACGAAAGGTGCTCAGCATGAAATGGTTTTACCATCATTGTTAGTGGTCACCGTTCCGGTCATAGCCGGATTGGTTCTCGGCGTCGCGGGCGTTCTCGGCGTGTTGTTCGGCGGGCTCACAACCGGTTTTGTGCTGGCGATCACGCTAAACAATGCGGGCGGAGCATGGGACAATGCCAAGAAATATATCGAAGAAGGCAACCTCGGCGGAAAAGGTTCGTACGCGCACAAAGCCGCCGTCGTGGGCGATACGGTCGGCGATCCGTGCAAAGATACCGCCGGTCCCTGCCTGAATATCGTCATTAAACTGATGTCCACAGTTTCGATTGTAACTGTCGGATTGGCTGTGAAGTTCGGTCCTGTGATCGGTCAGTTGATCGGAATCGGTTCCCGGTAATCTTTAGTCAAATTTGTTGTGAACGACCGGCAATAGCGATATTTCCGGTCGTTTTGGTTTTATAAAAAACAGGCGCTGGCGTGTTAATTAACTTCAACTGGTCTTCTGTCTTTCTTTTCAAAGATTTTGGAAGTAATTTTGAATCACTGCTGTCCCATTAAGAAATATTAATAAGGTGATATGTTGCTGATAATCAGGTGATTAATACACGTATTTCGATTTTTCGATTTGAACTTTCTTACTAGATTTGACTTAATGCGTTGTCAACATAGAAAGGTGATAACACATAAATACAAGTCAAACAATTTTCTCACAAATCATAGAATTCATCCCTAAATATGAGTTCGAGAAGTACGTGAAAAAATATCGGGGCAATTATCGTTACCGGTCATTCAGTTGTTGGGATCAATTTCTCTGTATGCTGTTTGCCCAATTATCATACCGAGAGAGTTTAAGAGACATCGAGGCTTGTCTGAAATCCCAAAGCGCGAAACTCTATCATATGGGAATTAAGGGAACGGTGGCCCGGATGAATTTGGCGCGTGCTAATGAAAAACGTGATTGGCGAATCTATGCGGAGTTTGCTCAAGTTCTAATTGCCAGGGTGCGCAAATTGTATTGTAATGATTCCGACTTTCTGAGTGATTTAGAGGGTACAATCTATGCCCTGGATTCGACCACAATTGACCCGGACTAGCTTACATCGGTTCCCGTAGACGTAGTTATAGACTATTGCTGTATTTCCTGAATAATTGGTCTTGAATTCCATCATCACCTGTCCGTTCCCATTATATATAGAGAACTTGTAGGGATAATAACTAGTCCTTTTGTCTCTTGTCGTAGGCCATTCCCACTATTGGCGCGGCATAATATTACGTTATGTAATTATCACTTAAACGGCGGAATCGTGAAATCGTTACTTTTTCCTGTACTTTGGGATGACTTTTATCTCATTATTTGTATGATTAACCTTCTGCCGGAACATATTTCAAATATTCTTTAATGCGATCAATTGGGCGTTTGCCCATATTTCGGTAGCCCCTATGTGGTCTTTCTTCGTTGTATTCTTTCAGCCATTTATCAAGGTCCTTTTGTAAGGAATCAACAGACTCGTACAATTTTGTTCTGAAGGCCGGACGAAAGAACTCATCCAGTACAGTCCGGTTAAATCTCTCAACGAAGCCATTGGTTTGGGGATGCCGATCCCGCAGTTGCGGGATTTCCGATGTTCAATATCGGATAATTCCAGAAACATTTCATAGGGATGGTTGGTCGTACCACAATATTCTCTCCCATTATCCGTCAAGAGTGTTTTAACAAGCAGTTTCCACGACTTATATTGGGGA
>PEYN01000123.1 GCA_002774355.1 Candidatus Marinimicrobia bacterium CG08_land_8_20_14_0_20_45_22
TGTCTTGTCCTAAAATAGTTGACAGGTTAATAGGCCACATAAACACTCTCCGGGGTGCGGTAACCCAGCGCCATGTGCGGCCGGTTTTGATTGTATATTTTCACTGATTCTTTGACCAATGTCCTAGCAATCTCTTTCGATTGCAGAGTCTCACCTAAACAAAATTCATCTTTCAAGATTCCATTGACCCTTTCCGCTAAAGCATTCTCATAGACATGGTCCTGCTCGGTCATACTGATTCTGATTTTATTCTTTTGCAGTATTTTTATATAGTCTTTGCAACAATACTGGATACCCCGATCCGAATGGTGGATCAATTCGGACGGCTCTTTGGTTTGGCGTAAAGCCATCTTCAAAGCCCGCAGACTGCCGTCAATCGATAAACTGTTGCTCAGATCATATCCCATTATCTTCCGCGAATAATAGTCCGTAATAAGCGCTAAATACTGGAATCCTTCCAGTGTATGAATATAAGTTATATCCGACACATAGACCTGTCCAGGACGTTCAATCCGAATATCTTTGATCAGATTCGGATAATATCGGAACGGATGACGTGAGTCAGTCGTCCGGGTATATCGTTTACGTCTTTGGACTAACATTTGGTGTTCCCGTAGTGTCTCAAACAAACGATCTCTACCTACATGAATACCCATCTCGCCTAGCATATAATGCAACTTCCGAACGCCAATCCGCGGTTGCTGATAACGTATTTGACGAACCATCTCAAGAACAGGTGCTTCTGCCTGTTTTCGACACTCCGTTAAGCGCTTATGCCCATAATAGCCCTGACGACTAATTCCAAACCATTGGCACAATTGATTCGTACTGCATTGCTGATCCCGACGCTTCACTCTTTTACGACCTTTTTCAATTCCTGAGTACCAGAGTTTTTTTTAAAGGATATTCCATAGGTCTCTTCGGCGGCTTCAATCAAGCATTCCAGACAGAATTTGTCCAGATTCGACTTCGCTAAGGCCGCCTCTAACTGGCGCTTCTCTGCCTCTAACTTCTTGATCTTGTCCACTTCATCTCGCTTCTGTACCATCACGACTTTCCCTATTAAATGATCTTTTCCAAAGTCTTTTATCCAGTTATAGATTCCACCCAGACTAATCTCGTAAATTCTACTGGCTTCTGCAATACTCAGTACTCCAGATTCAATCTCTCCTATCACTTTCTGCTTAAATGCATTACTGTAACGAAAACTTGTCCTGGTTGACATTGCTTTTTTCTCCTCTTCTTTTGTCAACCTATTTCAGGACGAGACATTTCTTACAAACTCGTCATCATTCTTTATTTTTACAAATATTGAATCTATTCCACCACCGTTTAGAAGAATATCCGTTAGGTCTTCTGGAGTAAGATTTATACCCAAGGAATTTAACAGCTCTCTTGGTTGAAGCAATTCTTTATATAAATCAAAAATATGCGGAGTTTTCTCAATAAGTCTTAGATACCAGTAAGTTTCAAGGGCTTCAAATTGTGCCTTTCGTAAGTAAGATAAGGTCTGAGTTTCAGAATTTAGATTGTAGTTGAAAATCTCAGAAATAACAGGATAATCTGAGCTATAATTAGATTTTCTCCATTCAGCAACTTTTGATTTTAGTATGCTATGCAATGTCATTATGAATTAGCCTCCAAGTGTTTTGAAACTGCCATTGCGTATAACGCCAAGGTAATTCTTACTTCTCCCGGCTCTGCAAAACGTACGTAATCTTTTATGAACACACACAATTAGAATATAAATTAATGCTTCAATATATACAAGAAATAGACTTGGCGGATTCTGGGTTTCCTTGTCTGCCCTAAAATTACGACTTACGCCTCACGATCTCGTCATCGGATATTGGAATAAGGTTGTTTACTGTAACCCTGTTGCCTGTAACCCGTTGCCTGTCTCCTGTAACCCGTTGCCTGTAACCCGTTGCCTGTAACCCGTTGCCTGTAACCCGTTGCCTGTAACCTGTTTCCTGTAACCCGTTTCCTGTAACCCGTTGCCTGTAACCTGTTTCCTGTAACCCGTTGCCTGTAAACCCGTTGCCTGTAACCCGCTTCCTGTAACCCGTTGCCTGTAACCCGTTGCCTGTAACCCGTTGCCTGTAACCCGTTGCCTGTCTCCTGTAACCCGTTGCCTGTAACCCGTTGCCTGTTGCCTGTAACCCGTTGCCTGTCTCCTGTAACCCGTTGCCTGTTGTCTGTAACCTGTTTCCTGTCTCCGTTATCAGGTTTCGGGCTTGTCCGCCATTGGTAGGTACAATCTCAAATCTCCAATCTTAAATCTTAAATTATCTGAATGATACCCTATTTAATATCAATAGAAAGACCACCATAATACGTAGTTCCGTACATGGGCGCATACATAAATGCGGCGTCATCTAAATGTCTCTCATCCTGTACATAATTAAAAATATTATCTACACCGGCGTATAATTTGAATTGGCTAAACCGTTTGGAAACATGGGCATTAAACAACATATACGGATCGGTCTTCTTGATTTTTGACTGACTTCCGACAAGCGGTTCTATGTCCTCATTGTAGTAATCGATATACATGTTGCCCTGATAATCTCCCAAAAATACAAAATTCCAATCTTTCGGACTATACTCAATCTTCAGGTTACCTGTCGTCATAGGAAAGCGTGGGATATATTTACTAACACTCTCGTATTGACTACCGATCCAATCTTTACGAGCATGGTCATATTCACCCTGATTGAATGTAAAATCAAGACCAATATCAAGTTTCTTGGTGATATTTGCCATCACCGATAATTCAACCCCCTGAACAAAAGCATTGTCAATGTTTTTCCATTGATAGTCGTAGCCCAATGCGGCGATGTCTTCTTCGGCATCAGTAAAACCGATTTTATTTTTCAAATTGGTACGGAAAATGTTGGAGCTGATCCGCACATTTGCCCCATAATAATCAGCTGAAAGATTATAACTCACCGACGTTTCAGGATTCAAGTCGGAAGATTTCCAGATACGCGGCGAACCACTGCAAAGATGCAAATCTTCCGAAAACCCATAAGGCGCGCGAAAGCCGGTTCCCACATTGGCTCTTAAAGTAAACTTTTCTGTGAGAGCGTACTTAATCGCTAAACGGGGATTTAGGCTCGTCTCGCTAAAACTAGTTTTCGGAAACGCCGTGGTTTCAGACACCTGTCTACCGGTAGTATATTCTTCACTGGAATGATGATTGTCGATTCTGATACCGGGGACAATGGTGAAAAGATTGCTAATAGCCCATTCGTCCTGTAAAAATGAACCGAATTCGCGGGCTGATTTATTGCCTACAGATCTATAAGATTGCCCAAGATACTCGCTTTCGGGATTAACAACAACATACATCCCCGACTCTCCAAGATCGTCGTAATAACCCTGAACGCCAACGAGAACATTGTGCTTTTTTATGTGTTTTAAAAATGTAAGCGTGGAAGTATAGGATTTTTCTTGGGCGAGATAAGGCCGCATACCCCGTAAATCAGGTACGCTGTCGCCATGAGTTGCCATGTAATCACTTAGGTAAGAGTCATTCGTGGCTTCCCGATTATGGTTTACGTAAGCTAGTGAGAAATTCAGCTCTGAACTAGAACCGATGGGTTTGGTGTAATTCATCTCGGCTTCATAGCGTTCTGTGGTGATACTTTCGGTGCCGTCGGTAAGCGGATTTTTGTAATAATCGTCGGTCATCGTTCCTCCTTGTCTTTTCTCAAAAACCGATTTCCCTCTGATTACCAGCTTATCGCTGTTGAAAAATGCGTCATTAACAAACAAACTAAAACCGGCATTGGTCAAGTTGCTGGCAACCCGGTCGGATATGCCATCCTTATTTTTTACCTCTTCGCTAGTAGCGCCTGGACCGGTTTCATCAACCGCATCTCCCGTTACACGTTGAGCAAATGCAGTAAGACCGATATTCCCTTTTTCGTTCCTTATAGATGACGAAAGATCGTATTGGTTCGTATTGTATTTCCCGAACTGGACGCCAGTCGTTGCAGATGGAATAAATGAAGGCTCTTTGGTAACGATGTTAATCGCCCCGGCAATGGCACTGCTTCCATATAACGCCGAGCCGGCGCCCTTAACGATTTCAATTCTGTCCACATCGGCTGTACTCAACTGCTGGAGACCGTAAACCCCGGCTAATCCCGAATACATTGGTTGCCCGTTAATTAATACCTGAGTATGTTCGGCGCCAAGTCCCTGCACCCTTACCATCGTGAAATTGCAATACTGGCATTGCTGTTCGACGCGAATTCCGGGAGTGCCTTCCAGTGCCTCGTAAAGATTGACGGCATTTTTATTCTCTATTTCGTGCACAGTGATAACTTCCGTTCGTACGGGAACATCCTTGATATAATGTTTTGTCCGCGTCCCGGTGACTACCACCCGTTCAAATTCCAGAACATCTTCATCCAGTTCGAAGAAAAGAATGACAGCCTTCTTTCTTTCCATAATCACCTCTTTTTCCTGCGACTTGTAACCGATTGCCTGCGCAACGATAGTACATTTTCCCAACGGAAGATTTACCAGCTTGAAATGTCCGCTTGCGTCCGCCGCGGTTCCCAGATTCGTTCCTTTAACCATGACATTGGTAAAAGGTATATGCTCACCGGTCGATTTTGACTTTACATCTCCAAAAAGCATCGCATCTGTTTTTTCAGCTCCCATGACACTTATATTCAAACAAAAAATAAATAGTAAAAATAAAATCTTTTTCATGATGATTTCCTTTTCTCCTTTAACAATTGGCTCCTTCGTATTTTAATCACAAGATAGTATCAAAACACTGTTTCCAAGTTTACGCTCCACTTTTCACAGGATATAAATCCCGCGACTGATTGAATCCAAATGGATTTGAATGTTTTCTACTTAAAATAAATTGGACAAATTGGAGCAGAGAAGGCGGACCACGTTTAAGAATATCATTGCGGAATATCCGGGCGGGATGCCACTGAGGCGAGGTATTTGTTTTTAAATCTAGGCTGTGATATAGTAAGAAAGCAACTAAAAACACCCTAAATACAAACGACGAGAGAATATTGTAAATAAAAGCAAGATTGATATACTCGCTTTTTGAATGACTATAAATCGGGAAAGCATTATCGTTTTTGCATTTTTGATAAGGATGCGCATGAACAATAATTTTTCCGCTTTCATCAATATGGAAATGGGTGTAGTAAGAGAATGTGAACATTATCCATACGAACGCCAGTAATGTAAATACTGCAATTAAGGTCTTAGTTTTACTTCGAGAAATAATCATTCACATCTCAACATTACGCGGGGGAATGTAAAAAAAATATATGTCAGAATCAAAGATATATTTACGCACAAAACATTGTAAGAAGATAACCGCTTAATGATATTGAAAATAACCTCTTCTCTTTAATTTACCGTTAAGAAGAACTGCTATTTTTATTGATCTTTGCATTCTATTGTACTTATCGGATTTTCACTCCGATACTCACACGTTAGAAGCGACCGAATCAGAGATCTTGTGCGGGTTTTTCCCGATTTTCTCCCAATAATTTTTCGATTTTCTCTAACAAACTATCCGGTTTAACAGGTTTATCTAAGAAAATATCCACCGGCAAATAATCTCTATCCGGCGCGAATCGATAAGGAACCTGTTTACGTTCGTGGATACAACTCAAAATGATAATCGGTAAATCGGTCAGTTTCAGATTCTCTCGGATATTTTTAGCGAGTTGAAAGCCTTCAAACGCCGAGGGCATCATAACATCCAACACCACTAAATCGAAAGGTTCTGACTGGACTTTCCGAAAACCCGCCTCGGGCGTCTGTGCCGTTTCTACTTTGTAGCCATGCTTTTCAAAAAACATGGTCATCACTTCCAGAAAATCGACATCGTCATCAACAAATAATAAACGGCTCATGCTAACTCCTATCCTTTGCCTCAACCATTTTACTGATAGCCGCTTCCGCCGCATTGACAATCCCGTAAGCAATCGGAGAGGCGGTAATCATGGGATGAGTTCCCGATTGAAACATAGCGATCTGCTCGGCGGTCATCCGATTCTGAACACATGCGGAAATCGCATTCATAATCTCGCCGACACTGGCATCACCTCGCACCTGACCGCCTAAGAGAATACCGGAATTGGCTCCAAATACCAGTTTGATCTTGACATTCGCCGCACCCGAGAGTTTGCCGGGGTGACGATTGATGCTTTCGTTCACGGCGCTGATAACCTTGTAACCGTGAGCCTTCGCCATTTTTTCGGTCAATCCTGCCGTTCCGAGAGCCAAGTTACCTACAGCGGTTCCCCAAACACCGATAGTACCGGGCGTTTCACGTTTAATGCCAAATACATTGGCGCCGGCGACCCGAGCTTCCAGCGTCGCAATAGATGCTAATCTCAACGCCGAAGAGTTACCACCAAAAAAGGAAACTTTCTCGGCACAATCGCCGCAAGCAAAAATATTGGCATCGCTGGTTCGCATGGCGCGATCCACAACGATTCCGCCGGTCAATCCGATACGCAGACCGATTTTCTTCGCCAGATCGGCATTGGCGACCGCTCCGATTCCCAAAATGACAATATCCGCAACAATCTTTTTCCCATCTGCAAGCGTTACACTCTCCACTTGCTCGCCGCCATCAATGGAAACAATCTTTGATCCGGTATAGATTACAATGCCGCGAGACCGGAGTTGCTCTTCCATTTCCACGCAAAAATCATCATCATAGGACTGGGAAAGACAGTGCTCTTCGATCTCAACGACACTGACATTTTCAACGCCGGACTTCTTGATCTCGTCGCTGATCTCGATTCCAATGAAACCGCCGCCAATGACCACGACATTTTTTGCTGATTTTAACCTTTTTTGCATCTCTGTCAGGTATGGAATTTCCTTGATAATCGCATATACGCCATCTTTGTCGTGTCCTGGGGTCGGAGGCATTGCCGGGTAACTACCCGTTCCAATAATCAATTTATCATAACCAAATGATCCCTTATCCGTCTTGATAATCTTTTCCTTTCGGTCGACGTCAATCACCCGTTCGATCCGGAGATCAATTTTCATTTTCTCATAAACCCCATCAGGAATCAGGTCATCAAGAGGACTTTCCAGCGATCCAAAAATGTAAGGAATACCACAGGGGATCAAAACTTTTTCCTCTTTGCGAATTACCAAAACTTGCTTGTCCGGATAATGACGACGAGCCGTTTGTGCGGCTGTCAATCCGGCGGCACTGCCACCGACCACAATTACATCATACTTTTCCATTTCTTTCCCTTTCAATACAATGATTTAACATTTAACTCATCCTGAAACTTCGGGACGAGTGAGCAAATATAACCGGTAAAAATCCGAAAACATCTCATAAGCCGTCCTATAGCCATTCGGACTTCTCGGCAACATGATAAAATCAAGGTTTTCATTTCCCCCTGCGTTCCGTTGCCGCTCGCTGAAATATTTCTCGTAGTAACTACTCAAATATCTAGTCTCTAATTTTCAAAACTCATATCCGCGCCTTAATGCCTTTTGTGGACAGGATGAAAAATATTTCCGGCATCTCTAAAATGATATGTTTAATCCGCTTCTGCATTTGGGCGCTCATCGCTAATTTTATCTCAAACATCTGTGTAAATTTACCACGCATTGGCAACAGCGCCAAATTTTTATTGGACACTAATGGATAATCTCTTGAATAGGATTGTTAGATAAATAATAAGAAACAGCGAACTCCGCCTGCGGCGAACAGGTTTTGTGTTGGACGCAATAGTCATTGGGCATTTCTATTTCGGGTCCAAGGTTCCGAGTTCTGGGTTTGACCACCGGATTATAATCCAAAACCAGTATGACGACACAAAAACTGGTTTCACAGAACACGAAACCCGGAACTTCCTATCCGCCGTACAGAATCTTATGCGAATCGATGCGCGCTTTTTTATTGCCTGAAAACAGCGCCATGACTTTGATCGTGATCCACTCTAATGAAAATATGAAGTCAACCTTTTCCCACAATCGCACGATAATGATCCAGATTAGGAAAACGACTGCCATAAAAACGAAAATCTGCGTCGCATCCCATATCAGTAGAGGAATCTGATTAACGTATGAAACAGCGGCTTTCCAGAATTGCTCGAAAAACAAATAAACGCCGTGCGCCAAAATAGATTCAGTGATATAAATTGTCAGAGAAACAATACTGAAGCGCCGGATGGTTAAAGTCTTCTCGATCCGGCGAAGCCGCCGCTCAGGTCGGCAATAGTCATAGTATCCCAGCATCAGGATCGTCGCAAAGGTCATCGCTCCGAGGTTCATTATCTGGATTATGATTGGAATGTTGTCCGACATGATATTTTCGAACGGATTATCAGCGACAAAAACCCACATGAGAAAGAAAACGAGTGTGACGCCAAAGAACAACACGGCGGTTTGGCGAATCTTGTGAAATTTTTCGTTGCACTGAATGGCAGAGCCAATAATAGCGCCAACATATCCAAACCCGAGGATTGGGAAAAAACGGAAGCGTCCCATTGTCATTTTACCAAACACCATCAGCGGCAGTTTCCAGTTGCGTCTGGTCAGTTCGTCGAAGACATGGGGCTTTACGGCATGCACGATCGGAGTAAACACAAACCAGATCAACGTGATGATTGCCAGTCCAACATAAATATGCCGAGGTTTTACGACATTCGAATCCGGATCGGCAGACTTTCTCGATTTCATTTTATTGATGATGAATAAAATGAATGCCGGCACGATAATACCTGTCAAAGCGATGGAATCCAGCGTGTCGGCATAGTAGCGAATCTTGAAGTTGAAAAGGCTAAAAGTTCCATTCTCGAACATGCCACCTGAGAAAATGAACACGGTTAACCGACTGATCAATATCAGCAAGACGGCGGATAAAACCCTTCTAAGAATGTAAGCAGAACTTTGATTCGGGTCCCGCCGATACACACGCAGAAAACCGTAAGCGATATTTGCGCCGGTAATCAGGGTAAATATCGGTCCCCATAACGATAAAACGATCACTGGGGCGAGAAGGAAAATGACCTCTTCTGGAATCGCAGACATCAATGGATCGAAAAGCGACGGATCGTTCTTTCCGATCTGATAAATCAGAGAATGCATCGGAATCAAAAACAGGATAGCGATGCCTTTGACGATATCAAATGTATAGATTCTCTCCCGATCCATTTCCCATCCCAAATTCCGCCCGACTTTATCAAAATTAACCGCGGAGCACGCCGCCACTGCTAGTGGCTGGGTTCAGGTCGCAGAAAATTCCATCAACAACTGTTTTATCCGTCATGGGCGGAGAAACTCAATCAAGATTAACCACAGAACACGCGTTATCAACGATGGTAGGATTCAGAGTGAAGAAGCATTTCATCTGGCATTGACACTTTCAGATTTCAGTCGTCTCTAATCTACGTAATCCAACCGAATCAATCCGCCAGAGGCGGACAGGCCCAATCGACCTGTCAAACTAATGTCTAAATGACAAACCCCGCCATCGGCGCGGGAACTGACAACTGATGACTTACTTCTGTTCGATTACCTTGTTCTCCATCAACTTAATGAATGGCGTAAACAGATCGATCGGCACCGGGAAGATGATGGTCGAATTATTTTCCGTAGCGATCTCCCGTAACGTCTGGAGGAAACGCAGTTGAATGGTGACGGGTTGCTTATTCAGTATGTCACCAGCTTCCAGCAAGCGCGCAGATGCTTGAAATTCGCCTTCGGCATTGATGATTTTGGCGCGGCGCTCGCGTTCGGCTTCTGCCTGCTTGGCCATGGCTCTCTGCATTTCCTGCGGCAGGTCGACATGTTTGATCTCGACCTGCGACACTTTGATGCCCCACGGATCGGTGTGTATGTCGAGAATCGTCTGCAGTTCGGCATTGATCTTATCCCGGCCGGAAAGCAGATCGTCAAGTTCCTGCTGACCGAGAACGCTTCTGAGCGTTGTTTGGCTCAATTGCGACGTGGCGTACAGATAATCTTCAACCTCCACGATGGCTTTATTGGGGTCGATGACACGGAAATAGACGACGGCATTGACTTTGACTGATACATTATCCTTCGTTATAATGTCCTGCGCCGGCACATCATGCACAACGGTTCGCAGACTAACTTTGATCATCTTATCAATGCCGGGGATGATCAGGAAAATTCCGGGGCCTTTGGCGCCGACCAGACGACCCAGACGAAAGATGACGCCGCGTTCATATTCCTTGAGAACGCGGATCGCGCTGGAAAGAAACAGCACGATTAAAACGACAATGGTAATGGTGGAAATGGACATGTTGCACTCCTTTTTTATGTTATCAACTTACGACTCAATCAATATTTTTTCGACTTTCAACGTCATCCGGTCAACCGTCCGAACGACAATGCGGCTTCCTTTTTCGATCGGTTCGTCCGAAATCGCCTGCCAGTATTCGCCATGCACGGCAACCATTCCGCTCCGAAAAACATCGGTCAGGGCAATGCCAGTTTCTTCGAGCAAACCTTCTTTCCCCGTCGTCGGTTTCTGCTGGTGTGTTTTAACCGTCAACATCAGCGCGACGATGAAAAACGCCGCTGAGAAAAGTACAATGGGAATAATCACAGACAGTGAAATGGAAAACAGCGCCTTCGGCGCATTGGTCACATCAATCAACATCATGGAACCTAACAGCATAGAAATTATTCCTCCGATCGTCAAAAGTCCGAAACTGACGATCTTTACTTCTAAGATGAATAAAACAATGCCAACGACAATTAACGCCAGTCCGGCATAATTGATCGGCAGAATCTGAAACGAGAAAAAGGCGAGAATCAGAAAAATCCCACCCAGCACGCCGGGAAAGATCGCGCCCGGATTCGCAAATTCAAAATAAATGCCGTAGAAGCCAAGCATCAACAGCAGATAAGCGACGGTCGGGTCGCTGATGATGTCCAGAATTTTCCGCGCGATGCCAAGTGGTCGAACGACGATTGTAGCATCTTTCGTGTGAATCGTCTTTTTACCAGCGGCGAGTTTGACGGTTTTCCCGTCTAACCATTCCAGCAATTCATCCCTATCTTTGGCAACGAGATCTACGACATGTTTCTTAACCGCTTCGGTTTCGGTAATCGATACGCTTTTCCGGACGGATTGCTCCAGCCAGTCGGCGTTCCGCCCGCGTTGTTCAGCGATGCTTCGGATAAAAGCAACCGCGTCATTGGTCACTTTTTCCATCATCGTTTCCGTTCCGGCTGAATCAGGCTTCTCTCCGCCAAATCCGCCTCCGCCCATCGTGACCGGATGCGCCGCGCCGATGTTCGTACCGGGCGCCATCGCCGCAAAATGCGCCGATGCCGTGATGAACACGCCCGCCGATGCGGCTTGCGCGCCGCGCGGAAAAACATAAACAACAACGGGAACTTTGGAGTTCAGGATGTCCTTGATGATGTCGCGCATGGAAGTCATCAATCCGCCGGGCGTATCCATTTGGATGATCATACATTCAGCGTTATCTTCTTCTGCCTGTAAGATATTATCGTGAATGTAGGATGCGGCGACCGGGTTGATGATGCCATCGAGTTCCAGAACGCGCACTTCGGCGGCTGAAATGGCCTGCGTTGCCATCACTGCCATCGCCAAACTCAGTATAAGGATTGGGATTTTCTTGACCATTCTCAGATTCCTAAATTGATAATGAACATCAGAACTTACGTAATTCTACAATCAATTTAACGACTTTCGGCTGGATTATTCATCTTTTTCACATGGGAAACCAGCGGCACGCGATGCGGTTGCTTTTCCGGCGATTCTGCCGGACTGGCGACGACCGAATAATCGCCGAACTCGACGAGGATGAAGTAGAGTAGATATTGTCCCGTAGCCGTTTCTGGATCGATGTCGTAAACATAACGCCCGCTTCGATATTCCATCGGTCGCTCTCTAAACATCTCCCACCGGTCGTTGCGGATGAAAATGCTCACTTTTCGAATTTGCAGATCGCCGCTTTGCAGAATACATTCTACCGAATCCGCTCGAGCATTTTGAAGCGAGTCCGGCGAAGCATGAAAAATGCGCGGCGTTTCAGCCCCGACTGAATACTGCGTCAATGCAAGGAAACAAAACAGCAGTAACCAGCCGTGTATTCGCATCGATCCCAAGGCGATTTAGAATAAAACCGCCAGCGATAATGCCAGACGGTCTTCGGTATATTTCTGCTTGGTTGTCGTCTCGAAGTACGGATAGTAATTGGACAGATTGCCGAAACCGCGCTGATATGAGCAACCGATAATAAGAGATCTGTTCAGAATGGTTTCAACGTTTGCGCCGATGACATGATAATATTCTTCGTCGCTGTCTTTAAGATCGGCATAAGGTGACTGTACCCTGCGGTAAGCAAAGCGCGTCGACAGCGAATTGCCGAAAGGAATGGCAATCGAGGCGCTGATATCCGTTGTGTTACGCAGATTCCAGTAGAGGTCGCGGTTGATGGCGGTCTCATCTTCCAGAAGATCAACTTCGATCTTCTGCCAATTATGAAAAACAATGTCCATGCCTAATGTAATTTTGGCGATCTTGATCGCAAAGTTACTCCCGATTTCCAGCGGATAACGGGATTTATACTTGAAATCATAGGTGTCAAGGTAAGTAGTTAATGTATCCTCGTCGTCTGTATATTCTTGCGTCCTTTCTCTGACCTCGCGAATGGACAGATTCAGTGGAGCCGATATGCGCAGTCCAAGTTTATAGTTGTCCGATTGGAAACACAGACCGAAATCCGCGTTGACGCCGGAATAACTGGGTTTGATATTCTGATTGTAAACGATGGAACTGTCACCAATTAAGTTATGGACATCCGTACTGGTTTCGGTCGCCTGATAGTTCCGTTCACCACTATAAAAATTCAGCGACATGCCCATGTTTACATTTTTCATAAATTCCGTTGCTCCGGCTACTCTGACAACATCAATTGAGCCAGTTTCCCGGACATTATACTCCAGATCAGTATCCACAATAAACGGATTATCATCTTCATCGTAAAATGTGGTTCCCGTGATTCCCTTGCTGGTGGCTGACGAGTAATAATATGCCGCTGGAGTATAGCTGGCGGACAAAACAAAACTTCCCTGATAAACCGGCAACGGATAAGCAAATCCAATGTAGTCAATGTAGGATTCACTCGATGAAGCGGAATATTCCTTTCCGACATCAGCCAAAGTAGATAATTGTTTGACAGAAAAACTCTTGCCGGTTATACTGGCTTTCGGACGTTTGATGTTGGTCAGAAAAGCAGGATTATATTGCGTTGACGAGATATCCGTCGCTAGTTGTGAATTATTCAGTAGAGTAAACGCGGAGGCGCCAAAGCCGTAAACACTCCAGAAAGGACGAAGCGCTTCACTGCTCATTACCTCATCAAATTGCTGGGCAAAGCCGTTTGAATGAATCAGAAAGAAAATAACCGCTAAGGCGGGAATAACCTTACGAAAAGATGACATATTACGACTTCCTATTTATGATTGCTTTTAGAAGAACTGCTATGAGCTTTAGGTGAAGAAGAAGGGCTCGATGAAGAACTACTTCCGGAGTTGGAAGATGAACTGTTCGAATTGGATGACGAACTGCTGGAAGTACTAGAACTACTCGAGTTACTGGAACCACTCGAACTGTTCGAACTGCTGGAACTGCTCGAAGGATTTGACGACGAGCTATTGGAACTCGAAGATTTTGAGTTCGAAGTGGAGCGCTTACTAGTAGTAGCATGGGACGAACCGGATTTATTTGTATATGTGGCTTTCGAACTAGTTGGGGAGCCTGTATTTTTTCGGATAATAGTGGTATGAGGCGCCGTAGCCGGCGTCAGAGTTGTTTGGAATCCAACAATGGATTCTCCAGTCGTGGTTTTGTCCGCTGGATTTTTTGATGTCGAATGTGCTTTTTGCGAACTGGAACCGGTTATAGTCGTGGCCGTCTTAGTATTGGAAGCAGAAGTTGTACTGCTGGCTTGGAAAGATGACGGCATATAGGAAATCGTGTTCTGAAAATCGGAACTATTTGCGTTACTGGAAGCCCGACTGCCACTAACAGGAGTTTCTTTAGCATGCCATTGGGCCTTTATCTGATCCGGTCCTTTGGCAACCGTTTCTCCACTTCCGCCACTGTAGTAATACCAGTGATTGTAATGGCCGCGATAGCCGCCACCGTACCAACCATAGTAAGGATTGTAATATCCACTGTAGTAACCGCCGTAATAGGAATAATACCGATAGTAATCCCAATCGTAAAACGGATCATAGCTCCACGGATCGTAATAACCTAAGGAATAGGAATTGTTCGGATAATACCCGTAGCGATAAGAAAAATACATCCGTGGATTCGCGCTGTAACCATACCAAAGGTTTGTGCGCAGAAAATCCTGGTAAGCGTCTCGGTAACCTGTATTGTAATCGTTCAAATTTGACGTATCAAAACTGTAATTTTCAAAGGACTGATCATCCAGAATAACGGTATCGGATTCCGCCTGTTCGTAGATTTCCTGACGGACAATCGGTTCCGCAAATTTCGTATAGCAACCGGAAAGGAAGAAAACGCCGGTCAACGTTGCCCCAAAAATCAATAGGTTGCGTTTCATTTTTAGCCTCTCTTTCATCGGCCCAAATTTACCCATCTGTTTCATCGAATTCAAGTAACTCTCATTTGTTTGACAAACGAACTTGCTAAAAGGTTCCATTTTATTTTTTCCCTGAGCGAGGATTTTTACCTGTAATGATCAAATTTGCCGGCAACATCCGGATTCCGCGCCGCGTTTCCAGAATCCCCCGAATGACGATCGGACGGTTGCGCAGGCTTTCCGATCCGCGAATCGGAACGCTTAAACGGTTCCAAATATTATTTTCAAGACGGGAATAGACCAGCGAGTCGCCCCATTCGATTTCATTCGGTTCGGTTGAAATCAGCAACTGGAGTTTGACATTTTCTTCCGGTTCCGGCAGATTGTTCCGGAGATCGATAAGAATTTGACAGGATTCGCCAGGCGTCAAGAATCCATCCTGATCCTTATCAACGAAAAACATCCCGGCGCTGAATTCGGAAACAGGCGTTTGCTTCTTAGAAAAAACCGAAACCTGTCGCCAATCCGGAGTCGGCAACACCTGAACATCGAATTCTTGGCTGTCTTCTCCACCGCGATTATCTGTGACTGCAACATTAAAGTGAAAATAGCCCGTGTCAGGTGGTAACCAAATCAGCATTCCGGTTTTTTCTAACAACTCCGTGTTCGACGGACCAGCAACCATCGAATAGCGCAAATTATCGTAAAGATCAATCTCAACTGCCTGAATGCGATACAGGAACAAATCCCCGTCGTACGTTTTTTCCGGCGGCTCCGAGATAATTCGCGGCGGATTGTTCCGGCTGATCGGCTGAAATGTTCTCGGCAATTCGTTGATCTTTTTCACCGGAAAGAAATAAGTTCCTTTTACAGGCGGCGATTGAAACACGTCCGCCGAATTGATTCCGTCAAGAACGACATCGGCGATCGTAATGCTTCCAGTGAACATTCCAGTCTGCAGGTAAGGCGTCCGAAATGAGTTTTTATCCGCCTGATCTCCGACATAAACCACCCGATTCTCCTGGGGTGACCAATGTACGAATTGCGCGTAATGGCGGATCGCCGTTTTATACTTTTCATCACCGATAATGACATTGATGGCTGTCGTATCGCCAGTTCGGACACTAGAAACCGAACCGTCGGGATTTGTTAGAAAAAAAAGTTGCCCGCTCGGCGAACAAGTCATGGATAAAACCGGAGCGTAAAATTGAAAAACTCGCGTGATGAACAGTGAATCTATCGGCGATTGGTTGATTCGGAACAATCCCTGACGGATATTTTCAATCCACGCAACCGAACCCTGATCAGGCATAAGAATAGGATAGGAGTTCGCCGTCAGATATGATTGGGTGATTTCACGGTTTTCACTGGAAGGAACATTAAACAGGTTCAGGTTCCCGTCGATAACGTTGGAATATAAAATCGTCTCGTTGTCGTTTAAAAATGTTGGCGAACTTCCATAAACCGGCAACGCCGTGACAGCCTTTGTGTCCAGATTCATAACATTCAAATGGCGCGAAAGGCCTTTGCTGAAGACGATCTGCTTCTGATCCGGCGACATAGACGGAAAGTACAGGTCTTCGTCGGATTCGTACAATTTTTCGGGCGCGCTACCGCTTACGGCAACGAGATAAATACAGTCGGAATAGTCACCGCCGAGCCGACCATTGAAGATGATTGACTGAGCATCGGGATTGAAGCGCGGAACGATAACATAGCCGGATTGAACCTTCTCGATCAGTGTTCGTGGATTGGAAAACCGGATCGTCGGGCTTTTTTCACTTTTACGCGGCGCACAGGTCATTAGCACAAGCGCGCTTAACCAGATAACCGTTACCTTTTGAAGTCGCATCGGGAGATTCCTTGTGATTTTCTTGAGTTTTCCATCTGAAAAAGTTTAAGCAAGTCTTCTATGATATTCAATAGAAATATTGTCACGGTTCGCGTTTATCGCAAACATACCTCCGATAATTCAATTTGTAAAAAGTCCCGGCGATTCTGTATATTTGCATCCGTGAGAAATTTCGTCCGAACCTGCGTAAAAAGAATATCTGCCTTCAGTGGTGCTTGGATCGGCGCCCGTTATATTTACCGTGAACTGATCTTCCCGTTTCTCTTCGCGATCGGTGTCGTAACGTTCATTCTGCTGGTCAATTTTCTCCTGAAATCTGTTGACAGACTCCTCGGAAAAGGATTGCAATTCAGCGTCCTGATCGAATTTCTATATTTGAATCTGGCTTGGATCATCGCCATGTCAGTTCCGATGGCGGTTCTCGTTGCATCGCTCATGGCTTATGGACGTCTTGCCGAAGACAACGAGATTACCGCCATGCGCGCCAGCGGCATTAGTTTTTTCACGGTTCTTGGACCGGGAATTGTCTTTGGAACGGTTGTCGCCGTATTCATGGTCTACTTCAGCAATAATATTCTTCCCGATTTCAATCACAAAGCGAGACTTTTGGCGGGAGACATTTACCGTCTCCGTCCCGGATTAACCATCGAACCGGGATATTTTATGGACGATATTCCGGATTATTCGATCTACGTCAAGTCAAAAAAGGGCGAACTGCTCCGGCAAATCACCATCTATAACAAAAATCAGTACGATACACAGACAACAATCTATGCAGACAGCGGGTTTCTTGCCGTTGACGGCAACACGATCCTCTTCACATTGTTCTCTGGACAAATCCACGAACTCAATCTTGAGGATATGTCAGATTATCGGCGCATCGATTTCAAAAAACACCGAATCGCAATTCCCGTTGATAACATGATGCTGGAGCGCCGCGATACCGCCCGAAGAGGCGACCGCGAGATGAATATTTCCATGATGCGGAAAGAGATCGCCAAATTTTCGGAGGAACATAAGAAAATCCTTTACAAGATCAATAAACTCACCATGAGCGAACTGGGACGTAAAGCGCCGGCTAAGATAGAAACTTTGGAGAAGATCATCGAGTCGGAAAAAGTAAAAAACTCTCAAACTTTGTCGCCGCTCGTAGCGATGCAGAAAAACGCCCATTTGAATGCCCTGAAAAACCGAGTCAAAGGCGAATCCGGACTTGCATTTAGCTACCAGAAACAAATCAACAAATACAATGTGGAAATCCAGAAGAAATTCTCGATTCCCTTCGCATGTATCATGTTTGTCCTCATCGGCGCGCCGCTGGGAGTCATGACGCGGAAAGGCGGTATCGCCGTCGCCGCAACATTAAGTATTGCATTTTTCCTGCTTTATTACGTTTTTCTCATCGGCGGAGAAGAACTCGCCGACATGGTGATCATTTCACCGTTTTGGGCGATGTGGATGCCAAATCTTCTCATCCTGATTATTGGCGTTTATTTGATCTATTACACGTCGCACGAACAAAAAACAATGGATTTTCGCAAAATATTCCGATTTTTCAGTCGGAAAAAATAGGGAAGATTCGATTATCGGTACAAAACAATTCCCCTGTTTGATGCTTTTTATATGAAAAAACATTCCACAAAAACGGAGATAGAAATAGATGATTCCTACTGATTTTATCGAAAAAAAGAAAAACGGACTGGAACACACACCGGAAGAGATCGACGACTTTATTCGTGGCTACGTCAAAGGCACAGTCCAGGATTACCAGATGGCGGCGTGGCTGATGGCGGTCAATTTCATCGGAATGACCGATGCCGAAACGATCACACTCGTCGATACAATGCTTCATTCAGGCAAAGTAATTGACTTATCTGATGTCACTGAATTCAAAGTCGATAAACACAGCACCGGCGGAGTCGGCGACAAGGTTTCGCTGATTCTGGCGCCACTCGCCGTATCCGTCGGATGCGTCGTGCCGATGATCTCCGGGCGCAGTCTCGGACATTCCGGCGGGACTCTGGACAAACTCGAAAGCATCCCCGGTTTTAACGTCAATCTCTCCCGCGCCGAATTCCAGAATCTTGTTAAAAAAAACCGGCTCGCGATGGGCGGTCAGACGCCCGATCTCGTTCCCGCCGACCGTAAAATGTACTCTCTGCGCGACGTGACTTCGACGGTCAAATCCATTCCACTCATCTGCGGAAGTATCATGAGTAAGAAAATCGCCGAAGGCATCGATGGACTGGTTCTTGACGTCAAAACCGGCAACGGAGCATTTCTGGCAAATTATGAAGACACACAACGGCTCGCCCGCCAGTTGAAAAATGTCGGCGAATATTTCGGCTTGAAAGTCGTCACCCTGCTTACGGACATGAATCAACCGCTCGGAAAAAATGTCGGCAACTGGTTGGAAGTGCTCGAATGCATCGACGTCCTGAAAGGCGGCGGACCTGTCGATCTTGTCGAATTGACGCTGATTCTCACCGGCTGGATGATGATCCTTTCCGGACTCGAAACCGATCTGACAAACGCCAAAACGACTCTGCGCCGGGCGATTGATTCTGGATCCGCTTATGAGAAATTCTTGATGATGGTCTCCGCACAAGGCGGCGACGTTTCATTGATCGAAAAGCCTGAAAAATACCAGAAAGCCAAACATACCGCGCCAGTTCTTTCGGAAAAATCCGGTTATATCGCTCACATCGAAACCACGTCGATCGGCATGATCTCGCTGGGACTCGGCGCCGGTCGAAAAACGCTGACGGACGTAATTCAACCGGAAGTTGGACTCGTCATCGAAAAGAAGTTGGGCGATTTTGTATCCGTCGGAGAACCGCTGGCGATCGTCTATGCTACCAACGAAAACGCGTTCAAACACGCTGAATCAGCTATTCGTGAAGCATACGGTTTTTCCGAAATCCCCATCGCTCCGCCTCCGTTAGTTTACGAAACGCTGTAAATCGAAAGCGGCAGAATATGGATCCGTTCCAAATCGAAGTGCCTGAGCAAATGCTCAACTAAAATCGCGGTCGGCAATAACAACGATTGATAATTCGGATCGCTTATGCGGCGACGGAGTTCCGTCGGCGAAAGTTTACAAATTTCAGTAATAATCTTTTGAACATCAGCAAGCGTCAGGAAGATTTCCCGAACAACTGACCTTTCCATTTCCGGATAAGCAAACTTCCATAACGCCATAACCGCGTCGCTGACGCAGATAAATTTTCCCGAGCGGGAAACCCATCGAAAACGTTCCAATTCATCCGAAATATGTTGACGCAATCCGATTAAATCTTCCGGCGCCGGCGTCGAATTCCACAAAAATTGGTCGGAAATACGACACAATCCCAATTGCAACGTCAGGATCATTTGAATGCTTCGCCGTGTCCCCGCATCGATGTGAAAATCGCCTTCGCCGAGACGTATAACACAAAAATCTTCTTCGCTCGTTAAGAGATCAACGGGCAAGAACATTTTGCTTTCTATTTCTGGCGTCAATATTTGCGGCGGCGGGAAACCGCGCTCTTTTAAAAACAACCTCAGATTCCTCAATGTCTGCGAATCCATCAGATAACCAGTGGCAGTCACGGTTATCGAATCGGGTTTATATTTTTCGGTCTGTTGGATAAAATCGTCCAGAATACTTTCCGCACGATCCTAAATTTCAGACTGCTCGTCCCGGCTGGAAAATTCTGCGGCGGCAATTCGTGCAATTTCCTTCCGCAATTGCAGAACCACTTCAGATTGGTCTGCCTTTTCGATGATTTTCGAGATCATCGAAAAGGCGTCGATATGGATAGTTGCGGCGATCATCAAAATAAATTAAGACAGAATACTTTTCGGCGCAACCGTCTTATTGAAAAATCAGTTTCGCGGCTTGAACCGGATTGAGTAAGTTTTCATCGTGGATAAAATCGTTTGCCTGATCCAGCCGCCGATCGAAGATTTTTACGGAACGCCGATCCGCAACTATCCATTGGGTTTGCTGTCCATCGCCGCCGCGATTCGCGAATTTCATCCAACACTGATCGACTTGCGGAACGCGAAACCGCGACCGGTTTTTCTTCCCAACGCGCTGAAAGATGTTTCGCTGTTTTATCATCCCGACGACGCCTCGCCGTTTTCGCTGTACAAACGATTTTACCGCTTCGGACTTTCGGACGAAGAAATCGCGCGGCGAATTCCCAGCGAATTCGACATTTTCCTGATTTCCGCGATGTTCACAACTTATTCTGAAACGGTTTTTCAACTCATTCAACTGATTCGTGAAAGAAAACCTTCCGCGATCATTATTATCGGCGGTGCTGATGCTTCCGTCCGACCTGAAAATTATCTTCAGATCGGCGCAGATTTCGTCATTTTCGGCGAAGGTGAAATCGCTACGAAACGTCTGCTGGACGAATTGGAAAAAAATTCGCCGAACTTTGATTCGGTTCCCAATCTTGTCTGGCAAAACGGGAGCGAAATCGTTCGCAATCCCGTCGAATGGATCGCATATTTGAACGCACTTCCGTTCGCTGACGCTCAGACGCCGGGGACGCCGGAATATTTCATAAACGGCAAACGCCACGCGATGATTATCGCCAGCCGCGGATGTCCATATCGGTGCGAATTCTGCTCGATCCACCTAACGATGGGCGACCGCTACCGGATTCGCTCTACGTCGAACGTTCTCGATGAAATGGGTGAAAAGATCGCCACCAGAATCCGCTCTTTCGATTTTGAAGACGATCATTTTGGCGGAAACCGGCGCTGGCTGACCGAATTCCTTGACGGCGTCATCGAACGTTTTCCGGATTTTCACCTCTCAATTCAGGCAATGAACGGTATTACGGCATCGAATCTGGACGCGGAAATATTGAAGAAAATGAAACATGCGGGATTTTCCTCGTTGAATGTTTCGTTGGTGACGCCCGGCGAAACGATGCAGACGAACCTGAAGCGGCCTTTCGGAACTAAGAAATTTATCGAAATCGTCAACAGCGCTCACAGTATCGGACTTTCTGTCACCGCTTACATCATCATCGGGCTTCCGGGCGAAACAGCGTCGGAAATCCTGAACGCGATTCTTCTTCTCGCAGGTTTGCCGTGCCTGATCGGTCCGTCGCTTTTTTACCTTGTGCCCGGCACACTGGTTTTCGACCGGCTGCAAGATTCCGGAAAAGTTCCCGAATCCACGCTTTGTTCCCGGAGCAGTTTTTATCCGGTTGAAACGCCGGATTGCGACCGGCTTTCTGCCATGACGCTTTTCCGGATTTGCCGCATCGTAAACTTCTTAAAAAGCCTTGCCGACGACGGATTTCCATCGGTCGAGATTGATTCCGACGACGATAAAATCCACATTCCGACGGGCGTCTCCGGCAAGGAAAGCCAGAAACTTTTAGGCGTTTCGCTCATCCGGCGATTATTTCTGACGGGAATTCTCTACGGAACCGGTAAAAAACAGAACGGCGCTTATCAGCTCGTTCGGGAAAAATATTCTCCGGAATTGCTTGAATCCTTTCTAAATCATGATTGGAAAATCTGCGGCATCCGGTCGGGAAAAACGTTCACAAAAGCGGAAATCGAGGTAAAGTGGAGGCAATGTTGAAACCTAAAAACCAGTTTTCGCTCTGCCAGACTGGTTTTGGTAAACTAGCTCTAATTCTAACTCGTCGAATTTTCAATCTCCAATTTGAAATTTGAATTTGTACGAATTCATTCGTAGGTTTAACCATGGTTGTGACAGGTGAAGGAAAAATGACGAACGGTTTGAAAGCCAAAACCGCAATGTTCACGATCTTCCTTATTTTTACCACAGTCCTCGCCATGTCGTGCCAGGAATGTCCGACCGAACCGGAATATGAAATTGACCTGAGTGTCGAGGATTATCTCTGCACATGGGTTGATTTACGTGTAACATTAACTGAATCTAGTAATTCAAAGTACATCTCCATAAAAAGCATCGACGGAGAGATCGAATTCACGCCGTCTTATGGCATAATCGGTTCCGATACCGTTCTGCGTATCGATGGGCTTCAACCATTAACCGAATATTCTTTCCGTGCCTATTATCTAAAACATGACAAGGCTATCGATTCAAGCAATATTGTCACGATTCATACCCGCGAGACAACCAGTAGCAATTTTCGCTGGGAAATCGATCGGATAGGGGTACATCCAACTTGCTTAAATGATGTACAGATTATTTCCGAGAATAATGTCTGGGTAGTGGGAGATATTCGACTGGAGGATACCTATACCTACGATTCTGCTGGTGTCTGGCAAGAACCCTATTCTGGTGCACACTGGGATGGTAATGAATGGAAACTCATACGTTTTATAGAAGGAACAGTCCGCCGACCAAATGGAATAAAATGTTTCTCAGATTCGAGCATTTGGCTCACTCCAGGTTCAATTTGTTACTATGATGGCAGTACGACTAAACAAATATGGATTCAAAATTACTCGGCTGGTGAATTTCTATATCGAGTCTGGGGATCATCGGAGAGTGATATCTGGTTTGTGGGTTCGGAAGGTCTGATTGTCCATTATGATGGTGAAACTTTCTCGCGGATACCAACCGGTAATACTATTCGCTATGTCGATGTGGAAGGTACTCCGGATGGAAAAAACGTATTTGTGGTTGGCCATAATTTGAAAATCCCCTACGAATGTTGTGTATGGCATTTTATTGATGGAAATGGACAAATTATCTATTACACGGATGATCCAAATCAAACAGAAGGCACTTACGGTTCTGTTTATCGAGTTGGATTGTTTGAGAATAAAGCCTATTTCAAAACAGTTACTGGAATGTGGGTCTATGATTTTAAAAAAAATACATCTGAATTAGATCCTGCTATTGCAGACGCTCCGATAACCAGCATGATTGTACAGGATCGTAACGACATCATGGGATTATGCGCCGATGGTTCATGGGCTCATTATAATGGTCAAAATTGGAGTACCAACGATGATTTTTACTGGTCTGGAACGATCTCGTGTAATCGTGCTGATTTTAAAGGTGATTTTGCTCTGATGGTCGGTGTTTCCAGAGATGCCAGTTGTGGTGTAATTATTCGCGGCTATCGTTAGAATAAAAATCCTGTTTTAGTAATATCGCGGAATCTTCCCTTGTTAACTATCCGCCGATAAAAGGAGGAGGGTTTCTCCTTATTAGTTTCGTCAGGTTCTCAAACATGACGGGATATATTTGACAGATCGAAAACTGGTTTTTTCATAAATCTCCGCGGCTACTTTTCATAACCCCATTTCGGTCATTAGTTTCTGAACCAGCAGATCGCCGACTTTTGTGATGGCTTTCGACCCGGCGTTTTCCTCCGAATTGCCGCTATTCTTCTCCTCGACGAGATAGTTCCCGACGACCGTCTGTTTCTGAATATTGAAAACCTTCAGCGAGCCGCGCGCTCGACCGAAATAAAACCCTTCCTGTACTTTGTTGATCTGACCGGAAGAAACCGTTCCGACGATCACCAGATCAGCGCCGGTGTTTTTCGCCGTCTCGAAGATCATTTCCGGTTTACCGGTTTCAATCTCGTTCGGCGTCAACTTCTGAAACAAACCGTTTTCTACGACGGTAAAGCCCGCGCCGGTAAATTTTCCCATCAGCGCGTTTTCGAGATACGAAATCTGAACCGGTTTGCCGATGTTGGTTTCGATGATCTTTACGACGACGCGATTTTCCGGTAAAAGATTGAATGTATGCGTGTCCTGTGCGATCTTAAATTCTTCCGGGAAACGGACTTTCGCCTGAATGACGATTTTCCCCGCCGATTCGATGTTTCGGACTTCACAGATCGCCTTGCCCGACGCGTCCGTTTGTCCCTGCGGCGTGAACGTCGCCTTCCCCTGTACTAACGAAAAATCGACCGGCAAATTGGGAATCGGATGACGTTTGGCGCTTTCCGTCCAGAAAACCGATACGGTTAGCGGTTGTTCCAGAGCCGCGCCGAGTTTGACCGGTTGTTTCTCGCCGGAACCTTCGATGGTAATGCTTCCCTGCATCGCGTCAGCCAACGCTTTATAACCTTCGCTGAATGATTTGATCTGAGAAACGAGCGTCGGCGAAAGGCCGGTCAGCGAAAGTATCGGCGTAAAATTTGTCTGTGCTTCCCGAATTTGCCGGATCGCGAGAAACACGTTTCCGCCACGCGCCAGATCGAGCGACTCGGTGAGCCGCATTCCGCTAATATTCATCGTTTCATCCATCATTTCCTTCATGAATGCCCGATGAGATTCTTCGGAAAACAGAACAAGCACGAAAGCCTGAAATGTCATCTGCGCTTTTCTTCCCGAATCTTCCTGCCATTGCTCGACAAACACTTTTTCTGGAGAAACAGAGATGATGGCTTTGGAAATGACCTTTACGCTTGAACTCGTAAAAGCGTCCAGTGAGGTCGTCTTGCCGGATTTTTCGATGATGGAATCCTTCGTTTCGCTGTTGATGATAACACCCAGCGATTCGATGATCTGCCGCTTGGCGTCGTTGATCGCGTTCGTCCGCGCTTCGGCTTCATCGGAATATCTGTTGGACATGCCGACGAAATAGCCGGGTATTATTTTTTCCGTCCATGACGGTCGCGGCTCTTTCGTCAATCGCTTTTGCGCAAAAACCGTTTCGCTGGAAATCAGCAGAAATATCGTTGCGATTGTTAAAAACCGGGACAGTTGAACAGGTCGGATGTAAATTTTTCGTCGAAACATATCATCTCCATTTCATGATCTATCGATTCTGCGGTAAGAATAAACAGAAAATTGCTGATTTTCAACTAAAATATTAGTTAGAGCTTTTCAACTTTTATTCAAATTGGTTATATTGCGATGCAAGATATGAAACCGATCGAGAAAAAGCCTATTTTCTGCCCAGAACGCGCCAAGCGAAAGGATTCGATATGAAAAAGACGTGGTTCATCGCTCTATTTATACTGATGTTCGCCCTTCAAGCGACGCCTCAATTTACTAATGTCACGGTCGAAATTTCCACAGATCGCATGCCGGAAAAAGAGCGAGCCGACCTTAAAACGCTCGAACAGATGATGCCTGCCTATTTCAAGAACTTTGCATGGTTCGAAAATTCGTACGGCATCGACATTCCGCTGAAAATCAGCATGTTCCCGCAGAGCGTCAACTCGAGCGGCTACGAACGTATTTTCACGGCTCAGATATTCATTTCCAACGAAGTCGCCGATAACCGATTCTTCGAAAAATCGTTCAAATTCGTTTACAACACAAACGATCCGATCGGGCACATCGAAATGGCGCATTCCCTGCTGAGCGTTCTGGATTTCTATGCATGGATGATGATCGCCGCCGAACTCGACACCTACGAGCCGCTCGGCGGAAATAACGCTTACGAAAAAGCCAGAGACGTAGCCACCCGCGCGCAGGCTTCCGACAAAACGTGGGGCTGGAAAGACCGTTTAACGGATTTAGACGAACTTCTCCGAGTCAGGAACTATCGTCTGAGTAAATACAGTTATTGGATGATCGTCGATTTAATTGATCAGGAAAAAATGGAAGAAATTTCACCGGCTATCGATCGTTTTCTGAAAAATCTTACAGCGATGTTTGAGGAAAATGCCCGCGAACGTTACACGCATATTTTCCTGGATGCTCATGCACGAGATTTGATCAAAATGCTGAAAGATTATGGAACTGCCGAACAGATCGATCGGCTAATAGCGCTCGACCCAGACAACAAAGATGCCTACCAAAAAGTTCCTAACGAGAAATAGTTGCCGTTAACACTTCAGCGCGGCGTAGGTCTTTTTCCCCAATAGATAATAACTTAGCGCGGATGAACCGCGATACAGTCTCTGTAATATTTCGCCGTCGCCTTTTCGGCGGATCGAAGCGACGATTTTTCGTTTCCTGTAAATGGCTCCGGGATGCGCAAGAATCCAGCCGTGCGCTTTGAGAATCGCCCACGCTCGCCCGAAATCGCCTTTTATCAGCGAGAAAACCAGCGCTATATCGTCGAGGGCGATTCGTAGCGGAGTCAGATAAAGCGTCAGCGGAAGCCTGAAATTCGAGAGAAACATCAGCAGGCTATTCCGATGATTAAGATATTTTTTAAATGGCGAATCGGCGCCGAGCGTATAGCCGGAACGATGCCAGACAACGGCTTTGGGTTCTACAACCACTGAGTATCCCATCAATTGTAAGCGCCACTCGAGATCGATTTCTTCCATATGCACAAAGAATGTTTCGTCAAATAAACCGGCGTCGATCAGAACCTGTCGTCTCGCTAAAAACGCAGTCCCAGACGCCCAGAAAATACAGTTCGATCCGGAATCATATTGTCCGTCATCCGGTTCGATCGTCTCGAACATTCGCCCGCGGGCAAACGGAAACCCTAACATGTCCATCTCGCCTCCGGCGGCTCCGGAATAATCGAATAACCGACGATTTTGGTACGAAAGAAGTTTCGGCTGGACGACGGCGATCTCCGGCGACGACTGGATTTGCTGAAGCATGGCTTCGATCCATCCCGCTTGATGAATCGTATCGTTGTTCAAAATTAAAACAAATTCCGCAGATGCCTGACGGATTCCTGCGTTGCATCCGCCCGCAAAACCATGATTTTTATCGAGAGCGAGAATTTGAACTTCAGGGAATTCCCTGCGAACCACTTCAACGCTTTTATCTGAAGAAGCGTTATCTACGAGAATGATTTCCAAAGGCATATCGGTCGAATGGACAAGCGATGTTAGACAATCCCGAAGAATATCCTCTCCGTTGTAATGCGGAATGACGACGGAAACAAGTGGTTTGGATGTTGTCAAATTTACTAAACTAATCGCTTATCCTTATTTACCGATCGGCTTGGCGGATTTGGATGTTGCCTTCTTCGACTCGTAAGTGCTTTTCATCGCCGCGGCGCCATGATCATCGGGATGCGCTTTCAACCAATCACCTAAAACCCGGATGGCGCCATCAATATTTTCCATTTCTTCATAAGCCTTAACGAGTAGACCGGCGATTTCCGGACTATTTTTGTTCTGGCTTTCCAACGGTTCCAAAATTTCCAGCGCCGCTTGATAATTCTTTAACGGAGAAATAAAAACGCTGGCGTAACGGATTTTATCCTGAATCGTCTGCCCGGGCATACCCATCAGTTCATGAAGGCGGCGAATGAGTTCTTCCTCTCTTCCACCTTCAAAATAGAGCATCCCGACCTGCAAAAAAACTTCCTTATTGCCAATCGGCAGAACGCTTTCCGGTAATTTGACTTCCATTGAATCCAGAATCGCAGCTAATTCTGCCTTGTTCTTCGTTACTTGAGGCGAAACATTGTCCCGATCGCTGGCGCTTCTCCGCATCATGCGATCGCTACTGTATAATTTTTCAACTGCCAATTGGAAAAAACCGCTCCTGTAGTTGCCGACGAGTTTGACAACGTTATCGTCAAAATATACTTTCGGATTGTTGAGATTCCGGTAGCGATAGACGTGGTTGAGGTTGTATTCCAATTTTTCGGCGTTGATACGCTTGACCGGTTGCGGATGAATGCGGAACGCCAACCCTTCCATCTGTAGAAATGGATCCATGTTCAATTTATTATCTTGAGAAACAGTAACGGCATAATAAAAAGGCCTCTTCCATTGGTTCGCTTCGAGGAGTTGCATGATCATGATATCCTGAACGCGCAGTCCTTGTCCCATGATTGTCGGTTCGAGTTCCCACTTCAGCGGCGGAAGCGCGCTGTTCGGCGGCGGCGTTAATCTAACTTCGGTCTTCTTCCATGGAATGATGCCCAGATTGTCGATATCTGCATCGGTCATACCGCCCAGAGAGAGCTTCGGTTCAATATCGCGTAGTTGTTTGATGTACCACGGTGTGTTGAGGAGGCTGAGATTGACGACTTTCACATCGCGCCGAATGCCTTCGACTTCCTGAAGATACCACAGCGGAAAAGTGTCGTTGTCGCCGTTGGTAAAGATGACGCCATCTTTTTCACACGTCTGGAGAATATTGTATGAATAGTCCCACGCGACATAATTCCCTTTCCGGGAATGTTCATGATAATTGGCGCGAAGAACATTCAACGGCAGAGCAAGAAGCAGAAGAATGGTCGCGACATACGTTAACGGTTTCCGCAGTTTTTCGTTTTTCAGTTTGGTGAGATGACTGATGATAACCGATGCGCCGATGCCGATCCAGATGGCAAATGCGAAGAACGAGCCGACATATGAATAGTCACGCTCTCTCGGTTGCGGATCGTCCTGATTCAAATAGAGAACGATCATCAAGCCGGTAAATAAGAATAGCGCCATCACAGACAATGCTTTGTTCTTGTCCTTCCCGAAATGAACCATCAGCCCGTAAAGTCCAATGAGAAACGGAAACGGCAGGAAAAATTGGAACGGATCGACTTTATCGATACTTCTGCCAATGAATTGCCAATTGAAATAGCGAACGTACATATAATTGATTTGGTAATTCCAGAAGTATTTCCACGTGGCAAGGCTTTGCGAAACGCCGGGCCTTTTGTATTTGCTTTCGGCTTCCGGTTTCCATTTCGCTCGATTAAAAATATCCGTGAACGACCGTTCGCCATATTGCTCGCGTTCCAGATAGGCGACCGCTTGATGCGTCGTTTCGGGATCGTTCTCGTCAATTCGCGGATTCTGAGCACTCCGGATGAAGATCGTCATGTAGGACGAATATCCGATGATGATCAGCGTCAGACATATGAGTCCGAGCGATAACAGATTGTGCTTTTTCGCGATCGCCCAACCCGTGACGCCGAAAACGGCAAGAATCGCCAGAACCATGACGCTCAAGCCGTATTTGTCCGCAACGGTCGGCAAGCCGCGGATAACGCCCCCGTTGATAACCAGAAAAACGGCTGACGCCGCGAAAGCCATCAGAACATTCTGCGCGTGTTCTTTCAGGCGCAGATTGATCGTTTTCCGATAAAGTGGAATATATATACCGAGAACCACCGCAAGCGTTAACATCGCCTGCACGGTAAACGTAACGCGGCGAAATTGAAGGAAAAACAGAAAAATCAACCCAGCGACTGCTACGCCGATGATGATGTCGGCGATCAACCACCAGATGGAAGAGATTTTCGTCTTTTTGAAATAAATGATCAGCGCGATAAAGAAAATCGTCAGCAGATTCAGCAAGTGAATACCCGTCGCCAAACCGATAATATATGCAATGATGAGCAAATAGCGTTCATGTCTCGGCTTGTCGGATTTTTCCTCCCAGACCAGCGTGAGCCAGACGACAATCGCGGTTAAAAAAGTAGAAAACGCGTAAACTTCCGCTTCGACCGCATTAAACCAATGGCTGTCGGAATAGGCGAATGTCATCGCGCCAACGAAAGCGCCCGCATAAACGGCTATTTTATGAAGCGGCTGTTGCGGATTTCCCCAGCTTTTTAACAATTGCACAATGATGAGAAAAAGAAACATGACGGCTAAAGCGCTGACGATCGGCGAAATCATGTTTACCCGAAATGCGATGTCGGAACTGAACGGTATCATCGAAAAAAACCGCCCAATCAGAAGATACAGCGGACTGCCCGGAGGATGCGGAACGGCAAGCGTGAACGACGTTGCGATAAATTCGCCGCAATCCCAGAAGGAAACTGTCGGCGAAATTGTATCCAAATAGACGATAAAGCTGAACAGAAATGTCAGAATCGCCAGAATCGTCTTTTCCTTATTTTCTTTGAAATAGTTCATGTTTTCCCTTTGACTTTCCATGTATTTTCAGTTCACGTTTCAGACGGAGATTCAGGTTTATTTTTCTCTGTTTTTAGTTTTTCTTCAACAAAATTCATTTTCAGCTCGGACAGTGAACGTTCCAAAACCTGTGTTTCGGCATCGGTCAGGTTGCCGCGCGTTTTTTCCTTTAGCATTTCGATCATGTCTATCGTAAAAGAGGCTTCATCCAGATTAACCTCGACCTTTGCAGTCGCCGTATTTTGCCGTTTGCCAAGATAAATCCAGCCACTCGCTACCAGCGATTGGAGCAATCCCGCAAAAAGCATCTGGTTTTTATCCATTTTTTCGTTCGCCATTACGACCTCTATAAAATATTTACAAAGCCCATATATTCAGAATAATTAGTCAGCAGGTGATTCCGCACCCGCGCGTTTTCCTGCTTTCTGAGATGAGGATCGGATTTCAGCAAATCGAATGCTTCATTCCGCGCCACTTTCAGCAGTTCCTTATCAGTTATCAAATCGGCAATTTTCATTTTGGGAAACCCGTGCTGGCGCGCGCCATAGAATTCGCCGGGCCCGCGTAATTTAAGGTCTTCCTCCGATATTTCAAAGCCGTCGGTCGTCGCGAGAATCGTCTGCAGACGCCTTTGCGAAATGTCTGTGCGTTTACGTTCGACAAGAATACAAACGCCGTCTGTTTTCCCTCTGCCAATCCTTCCGCGCAGTTGATGGATTTGCGTCAGTCCGAACCGTTCGGCATTTTCAACGAGCATCACCGTCGCTTTTGGATTGTCCATCCCAACTTCAATCACGGTTGTACTCACCAGAATGTTCACGGTTCCGGCAATGAATTGCCGCATGATGTCGTCCTTTTCAGCCGAAGACATTCCGCCGTGCAGTAAAGCGAGTTTCAACTCGGGAAAAACGCTTCTCTTCAAGTATTCAAATCCCTGTGTCGCGGCTTTCAGATCGATCTTTTCCGATTCCTCGATGAGCGGGTAAACGATGTACGCTTGATAGCCTCTTTTAACCTGTTCGCGTATGAGATAATAAGCCTCTGAAATGCGATCTTCATTGACGAGTTTCGTCACGATTTTTCCCTTTTGCGACGGCATCTCGTCCAGAATCGAAACATCCATGTCGCCGTACAACGTCATGCTAAGCGTTCGTGGAATCGGCGTCGCCGTCATTACCAAAACGTCCGGATTCAACCCTTTGCTGATCAGAGTTCCTCTCTGCAAAACGCCAAACCGATGTTGTTCATCAATGATAACCAGCGACAGTTTTTTGAATTCCACGCCTTCCTGAATCAGCGCGTGCGTCCCGACAATGAGTTGAGCCTTTCCGGTTTGAATAGATTGCAGAATGTCGTCCCGCTCGGCTTTCTTTTGCCCACCAATGAGCAGACAAATATCGATTCCGACCAATTCCGCGAAGATTTTGAGATTTCGGTAATGCTGTTCGGCGAGAATTTCCGTCGGCGCCATGAACGCAACCTGAAAACCGTTGCCGATTGCGATGCTGGCGCAAAGCAAAGCGACGATCGTCTTTCCCGAGCCGACATCGCCCTGAAGCAGGCGATTCATAACTTCGGACGATTTCATATCGTCCCAGATTTCGTGAACCACACGCTTCTGCGCAACGGTCAACGCAAACGGGATTTTCTCGTAAACCTGTTTAATCAGCGGTCCGGCACTTGGATATTGAAACGCTTTTCGGCTCGCCTTGATTCCCGCTTTGTTCACGCCGAGCATCAATTCAAGATAGAATAATTCCTCGAACTTGAACCTGACTTGCGACTTTTCAAGAACTTCAAGCGTTTCCGGAAAATGAATCTGCCGAAATCCTTCGTTGATGCTCAGGAGTTTGAGGCGTGATATTGTTTGAAACGGCAGAATTTCGTCAAATGCCCACTCGAATTCATCTACGATGGGACGTAAAAGCCGCCGGAATCCGCGACTGTCCAGCGCGACTTTTTTCAGTTCGGCAGTCGTCGGATAAAGCGGAATGATGCGCGCCGTGTGTAGCGTCGAATCCCATTCGGCGGTTTCCAGCCGATCATAGTCAGGATGAACAAAACGCGGTCCGTTATAAAATTCGACGCGGCTATGCAGAGCCACCAGATCGCCGGCTCTGAAAACGTTTTGGATATATTTCACGCCGTTGAACCAGATACATGACATCAGACCGGAATCGTCTTTAATGAAAACTTCATAAAAACTGCGCCGTGCCGTTTTCACCAATCTCTGCGTCGTCACTTCGCCGACTATTGTCGCCGGTTCGCCGACTTTCAATTGGCTGATTTTTGTGATCGTACTTCGGTCTAAATAACGACGCGGAAAATAGTAGATGAGATCGGTAAACGTACGAATGCCGACCGCCGCCAGCGCTTCCACTCGCTTGGGACCGACGCCCTTGACATACGTAATCGGCGTATCGGGTTTGATATAAGGTTTTGGAACGCTCGTTTCCGGCAAATCTGGCTCCCGACCGACTACCAACTTCTTTGATATGTGTACTTGACAGTCACACTTTTTTCGGCGGGAACACTCAGTGGAAAAATTAGCAGACGATCGCTTTTTTTCTGATATGAATGTGAGGCGCTTTTTACGAACCAATCGTTATTCATTACTTCCTGAATCTCAACGTAAGCCGATTCTGTCCGTTTATTCGTAATATCGATTTTAACGGAAATCACTTCCGAACGTTCTCCGGTTTTCTGACGATCTACGATGATTTTCTTACCTTTAACATCGAACGCCTTACCGACGACCAAATCCAGCGTATCGTCTTTGGCAGTATGGTTGATCTTATCCTCACCGACCAGTTGAAGCGTATTGTCCACATCCTTTTTAAAGATACGAAAAACGCCTTCTGGAAGCGGAATTCCAAGATGATTTTCCGCCGAGTTGACAAATTTTAAGTGAACTTCAAGCGGCGATTCCGATTCGCTTATTGCAGAATTTTTAAACATATACAATTTTTGTGTGCTTGCCGCCACTTCATCGAACAACGCGATCTGTTTAATCTCCCGGTCTTTGATCGTCACAGGACGCTGGAGTTCGTACAGGTGATAATCAAACAATCCGCGTTCTTCAAAAGGGGCTGAAGCGGTTACCGCTTCAGCGCCGACATATGCGCTGACCTTAGGAGAAGGTCTTCTTCTAACACGGTTAATATTACCGGCGACAATTTTCATTTTGGCATTTTCGTAGGTTGTACCGGATTGGTTATCGAGCGAAACCCACGAATTGAGTGTGAAATCCTTGTCATTCTTGTCCAACACCATTAAATATTCCGCGTGCCAACTCATCCCGGCTGTCAGATAACTAATCTCCGACTCAACTTGAGCGCCAATTTTAGATGACAGAAGCCACTGCAGAGTCGGCTTCAGGATCAGGCCGGACGGCAGAGCAGGAAAATCGTAATCGGCAATATTCTCGACCGAAGCGATCTTGATGCCGCCGGTCGGAAGTTGCAGAACGAGATTTCCACCATCATATTGTAGCAATTTTCCATTAGTCTGCTCACCGGATTTGGTTTTGTACGAAATCGTTTCGCCGATATATTTCTCGAAAATTTTGTCCGAGTTGACCAAATCGTACAGGAAATTCTGTTCGAGAACCGTGATGGCGTCATCTTTGCCGGGAAAGGTGATGTGCACCGACGTCGGATCGACGAGCGCTGGAATTCCCTCGATCCGAACTTCCGATTCGCCTTTGAGAATATCGAGTGTGCGGATCTGGAGAATCAGTCCCAAATTGTCGTTATAAACGGTTACCTGCGTGGATTTTACAGACGACGCGGCATAAATCGCCATCGCCAAACCGAACACGATCAGCAATAAAACGGAAGTTCGCATCAGATTTTTCATACGTTCCCCCCTGATGAATGTTGAATGAGTAAAAAGTCCGGCCGCCGATCAATCGCTCAACGCGGCGAGACTTGCTTTCAATTTGACCAATTGTTCTTTATTGAACGCTTCCTTTTCGCGCTCTTTTACAACGACTTCCTTCGGCGCTTTTGCGATGAAAGAAGGATTTGAGAGTTTGGAATAACTGGCTTTCAATTGTCCTTCCAAGCGTGAAATTTCCTTTTCAAGGCGCGTTTTTTCACCGGAAATATCGATCAAGCCTTCGAGAGGAATAAAAAATTCGGCGCCATGAATAATGACTGCCGACGAAGGATGTGGTCTCTCAAGTTTTTCTGAAACCTGAATATCGCTTGCTTTGACCAGATTCCGAATATACCCTGCGATCATCGGATCGTTCAGAAGTTTGACTGGAATCTGAGCATCCGTTCCTCTGACCACCAGATGGAGCGCGGCAGACGGCGGAATATTCATCTCGCTTCGTGCGGTCCTCAACGCCGTGACAACTTCTTGCATAATCGCAAAAGTTTCGTCAATCGCTTTCGCCTGCGTGGCTGTTTTCGCCTTTGGCCATGACGAAACGATGATATCCGGCTCATCTGCGGCTTTGATCTTTTGATAAATCTCTTCCGTGATGAATGGCGCATATGGATGCAGAAGTTTTAGAAAATTTTTCAGGACATAAGCCGCGACGGTCAGTGCCGTGCGTTTTTCTTCGAGAGATTTTTTATACAGCCGGTCTTTGATGAGCTCGATGTACCAATCGCAGAAATCACTCCAGACGAAATCATAAATATTTCGGGCAACTTCGTCGAACCGGTACTTTTTCAAATTTTTGTCCACACTTCGAATCGTATGATTGAGGCGATTTAAAATCCACTTATCGGCAAGTTCCAGATTCAGGCGATTCGGATCGAACGGTTCATTCAGAATAGTTTCGTCGTCGAGATTCATGAGAATGAAACGTGATGCGTTCCAGATTTTGTTCATAAAATTTCGCCCAACTTCGAGACGCTCTTCGGAAAATAAAATGTCCTGCCCTTGCGGCGCAATCAGCATGACGCCGAATCTCAGCGCATCTGCGCCAAAGCGATTCACGAGATCGATCGGATCGGGCGAATTGCCCAGTGACTTGCTCATTTTTCTGCCCTGAATGTCGCGAATAATGCCAGTGAAATAGACGTCTTTGAACGGAACTTCGCTCCGGAATTCGAGACTTGCCATAATCATTCGCGCTACCCAAAAAAAGATGATGTCCGGTGCGGTTACGAGATCGTTGGTCGGGAAAAATGCTTTCAGGTCGCGCGTTTCATCCGGCCAGCCCATCGTCGAAAACGGCCAGAGCCACGAACTGAACCATGTATCGAGGACATCGGTATCCTGCCGGACTTTTCCACCACACTTCGGGCATTTCTCAGGATCTTCAATCAGCGCATCCATCCAACCGCATTCGTCACAATAAAAAACAGGAATGCGATGTCCCCACCACAGTTGGCGGGAAATGCACCAATCGCGGACGTTGCTCATCCAGTGTGAATAGGTTTTATACCAGCGTTCCGGGTGAAAGTGTATCTGTCGCTCTTCCACAACTTTTAGCGCAGGTTCTGCGAGCGGCGCCATTTTGACAAACCATTGTTCGGAGAGATACGGCTCAATCATGACGCCTGCGCGTTCGGAATAGCCAACACTGTGCAAATAATTTTCGACCTTTTGGAGCAAACCCAGCCGTTCCATTTCCGCTACGACGAATTTTCTTGCCTCGAAACGGTCTTTGCCAACCACGAGTTCGCCCGCGGCGTCATTCATCGTCGCGTCGGGATTCATCACATTGATCTGCGCCAAACCGTGACGCGCACCAATCTCAAAATCGTTCGGATCGTGCGCAGGAGTCACTTTCACCGCACCGGTTCCAAACGTCGGATCGACAAAATCGTCTGCGATGATCGGAATAATCCGATTTTGAATCGGAAGAACGACATTTTTCCCAACGAGATTCACGTAATGTTTATCTTTTGGATTCACGGCAACGGCAGTATCGCCGAGCATCGTTTCCGGGCGTGTCGTCGCGACGACGATAAAGCCGGATTTGTCCTCGAGCAGATATTTAAAGTACCAGAGATGTCCCTGCGTTTCTTTGTGAATCACCTCTTCATCAGAAAGCGCCGTCCGCGACGCCGGACACCAATTGATAATGCGCCTCCCGCGATAAATCAATCCTTTTTGATAAAGATGAACGAATACTTTCCGGACCGCGTGCGAAAGTCCTTCGTCAAATGTGAAGCGTTCCCGTTCCCAGTCCAATGAACAACCGATTTTTTTCAGCTGGTTGATGATGATCGACTTGTGTTTTAGCGCCCAATCCCAGACGATTTTGACAAATTCCTCACGGCCATAATCGAACCGCGTCTCCCCTTGCTTTTTCAGGTTTTTCTCGACGACGTTTTGCGTGGCGATTCCCGCGTGATCAGTACCGGGCAACCAAAGCGTTTCAAATCCCTGCATCCGCGCATGACGCACCAAAATATCCTGAAGCGTATTGTTCAGAACATGCCCCATCGTCAGGATTCCCGTTACGTTCGGTGGCGGGATGACAATAACGTACGGCAGTTTATCGGTTTCAGAATTCGCATGAAAATATTTCTTTTCCATCCAGTAATCGTACCAACGCGATTCAACATCAGATGGACTGTATGTTTTTTCTAAAGACGCAGCCAAGATTTCCTCAATTAACTTTCGATCATTAAACTAAATGCCGTCGTAAGTTTTAAAACATTTTGATTTGCCTGCTTGAGACGACGGCTCAAAACGTGGGCAATGTTTTGCATAACCTGAAAACCGATTTCGGGTTGCGTGTGACAGATTGAAAAAAAATCCTCTTTGGCGATTCTGCCCAGAACGCAGTCAGAAAGCGCTTTGACGGTTGCGGTGCGTCGATCGTCATCGCTAAAAAGACTCATTTCGCCGAAAAACGGATACTGGTCACTTGATAGTGCGAGAATGCTTTTTTCACGCGTATCCGTTTGCACCGCACTGGTTTTCAGTGTAAGCGCCTGCGAAATTTCGACCTTCCCGTCCAGCAAAATCAGGATCGAATGTCCGGGCGTTCCTTCTTGCAAAATCACGTCTCCATTCTTGAATTCTACCATTTTGGTGACAGTGCAAAAATGGTGAACCTGATCTTCGGTCAATCCGCCGAAGATTTCATAATACAAAAGAGTCTTTGCGCCGATTTGATTATAGTTTTTCTTCATCATTGGATGACTATCGCTTTTTCGTTTTCCTGAATTACGTACTCGTCGTCGGGATTAAGATTTACGACGACCTTATTCTCCTCGCCCAGTGTCTTTCCCGCTTCTTTCAATTTCTTTTCGATGAATGCGTCTAAATGCGACGAATCGGACGACAGAAAATCCGACAAGCCAATCGATTCCACTTGAGCAAGAAGTCCGATGGCCAAGACGTGATGTTGACTGTGGAAATAATCAAACACGTCCTTGTATTTTTTTCCATGAAATCTTGCCGGAATCGGCATGGTCACAATCATGTTTTTGCTCGTCGGACTAAGAATCCCTCCCAAAATATTGGTCAATCCGGGTTCAATGATGTTACTCGCAACGATAAAATCTGCGTATTGATCACTGATGATCACATCGTCGGCACGAGCGCGCTTGACATGCGCCTCATTCTCACGGTTCATGATAAAGGCGATGATCTTGAGTTTGGACGACATGGATCTGATCGTCAGCGTCGCGAGAACTGTCTGTTCGTCGGCATCCGTCGGCGATAACTGTGCAAGATTCGGCAGTAAAATGGCGATTTTAGCGGCTTTGATATTCGCACGTTCCAATGTCGCCGCCCGCGTGTAGTCGCCGCGGACGAACTTGACGGAATACTTGCGAAATTTGTCCAGTACGGCATTAACGCGATCCTCCGGAAGTTCGTTGACCAAAATCATCTTTGGAATTTTTTTCCGGGAAAGCGTTATGAAGGTATCGACAATCGATTCCGCGCGGTTGTTCCAGCCGCAAACGACGATGTGATTTTCATATTTAATTGATTCCAAACCTTGGTCCTCCCTAATTTTCTTTGAGACAAAAATCGAAGATATCGTCGCCGTAATGAGCGATAACAGCGATATTCCTGAAAACATGACGAAAATGGCGATCAATCGTCCACCGACGGATTTAGGCGCAATATCGCCGTATCCGACGGTAAAAACTGTCACGAACGCCCACCAAACCGAATCGAAAAGATTACCGTATTGATTGGAATTTTGGGTCGAT
>PEYN01000124.1 GCA_002774355.1 Candidatus Marinimicrobia bacterium CG08_land_8_20_14_0_20_45_22
ATTCAATTCAGGAAACTGATTTTATCGGCGATACGATCGTGGTGAAAGCATTTATGCGGCACGGACCACGTGAACTCTATCTCGGCGCCCGTTGGGGTGGCTTTGTATCCGAGAATTCAAATGATCCATGGGGCGGTTTTTTCGTCATTCAAGATGATACAACGCAAATTAATACCTACGTTGGTTATCTCGAAGAAGGAGATGAAGTCTATTTTACTGGTAAACTGACAACCTATTATGGTTTGACTCAGTTGAATCTTTTAACTAATCCGCCGGTGCCAGTGGCGATCGTTTCATCCGGTAATACCTTTCCCGAGCCCTTAGTCCTTACCATGGCAGATATTTCCAGTAATTATGCCGGAGAAAAATACGAGGATATGTACGTTAAAATCGAAAACGTAAAAGTCACTAATAACGATGCTTCTAGTGGACAGGCAATTATCAGCGATGGGACCAATATTGGTTATATCGATGATTACTTCATGTGTTTTAGAAAGCTTACAGATCAATTAATTGTTCACTGGCCTGCCAATGGTTCGAAGATTAATGTGAGTGGGTATTTGCGTGACAGCGGTTACGGTTATTTCTCGATTAATCCACGGGACACTACTGATATAGTAACTTTAGCCGTCCCGCCGGAAGTTACCGCCATTAACCGTTCGCCTGCGCTACCCACATCAGTGGCTGATTCAACGGTAATAACTGCTACGATTAAAGATAACGTTACGCCGGTTGCCAATATAACAGCCTATCTGCATTATAGCATCGATCGGCAACCATTTGTTACCAAAACGATGACCTTGGGGCGAAGCGGTTTTGTTGCCGGAATTCCGAAACAATCGGATGGAGCTTTTGTACGCTACTTTATTTCGGCGTACGATGAAGAAAATAATATCGGCATGATGCCGGGCGACACCACTCAGCAGGTATTCTTTTATACAATTCGAGACGATGGCTATTCCATCAACGATATTCAGAATCCACAGGGATATAAGTATATGGATTCGGCTTATGAAGGTTATGTCGTAACTCTGACCGGGGTGGTCATGACCGATTCGACTGACTTTGTCAATAATCTATATATTCAGGAGAATGATTCTATCTGGAGTGGAATTTGGATTTATGATGATGATTTCCCGAAGCCAAATAAAGGTGATTTAATTCGGGTTACCGGCACGGTCGTGGAAAATCACGGCCATACACAATTGTCCACCGTCACTGCGTTAGAAGTAGTAACTCCGAATTACGGTGTATTTGAACCGGTGAAAGTCAATGTTGCCGATATTAAAAATGGTGGCGCTTTAGCTGAAGCCTATGAAAGTGTTTTAATCGAGGTTGACGATGTTACAGTTACCAATCCATTTCCGGATGGTAATTATAACTATGGCGAATTTAGCATTTCCTCGGATGGAATCAACTCAACTCGAGTTGGTGATGATTTTCTCTCCTTTAAAGGGCAACTGGATACGCTTTATGCGTTAGGTGATCACATCGATAAAGTAATTGGGTTCCAGGCCTATAGTTTTAACTATTTTAAAATCTTGCCGCGCGATACCAACGACGTCATTGGCCACACTTCAGCTATTGAAAAGAAAGCGCCTGTTGCAGTCAGTAACTATCGACTCGAGCAGAATTATCCGAATCCATTCAACCATGAGACGAACATCCGGTTCAGCATTCCTAAGTCGGAAAATGTGACGCTGACGATTTATAATCTGCTTGGAGTAAAAGTAAGGACTCTTTGTAAAGGTAAAATGAGCGCCGGCACATACAATTTCCGCTGGGATGGTCTGGATAATAGTGGTCGTCCAATCAGCACGGGTGTCTATTTTTATCAGATTCAAAGCAAAAACTTCACAACTACAAAGAAGATGCTATTTCTGAAATAATGGATTTTTACAGGAATTTATATAACGGGAATGCGATGGTTCGATTTAGAGAGCCATCGCGCTATCCCGGAAAAATTATCCCGCTTGGAATAATATTGGCATTTTTGGTATTATTACAGATCTGCGGCGAACATCATTCGACAAAATATAATGAAAATCTACCGCCGGAGACGTCAATTTTTATTTCATCATCGGGTATATTAAATCCTACCCAAAGCGTTCAGGTCATTTCATGGGACGGACGTGACCCGGATGGGTTTGTGATTGGTTTCTATTACAGATGGAAAAGCAATGCGGACAGCACCGAATGGATTTTTACAAAGGCGCACTCCGATACGTTTGAGTTGTCGATAAGCGGAGACACAGCATCCTATATTTTCCAGATCAAAGCCATCGATGACGATTCACTTGCGGATCCGACCCCAGCCAGTCAATTATTTCCCATTAAGAACACAATCCCGAAAATTGGTTGGATTACTAACAGGCGGATTCCGGATACGACATTTACTGTGGCCTCTTTTACTTGGAACGCCACCGATCTGGACGGAGATTCGACCATTACGAATTTTGAGTGGGCTTTGGATGACACAATGAATTGGACAAGCATCTCCGGTATTTTAAGAACAGTAACGATTAATGAGGATAACGGATTAACGGAAGGTGATCACTGTTTTTACCTCCGAGCGGTTGACATTGCGGGGGCAAAAAGTGAAATTATTCGGATGCCAGAGGATATGACTTGGTATGTGAAAGAACCGGTCAATGGTTATTTATTGGTTGACGATTATAGTTCAGAAACCGTCGGTTCCGGGTATCCCGATAAATACTACAAGGGATTACTTAAATCTCTCATTGGCAATTTTAATTACTGGAACATCGAAGAACAATTTCCTGCTTCGATGACCCAGTTTACCGAAACATTAAAATTATTTGACAGAGTCGTCTGGTACACCGATTTAATCATGGAAACGGACGATCATTTCATTGCGGCTCAGGTTGCGATTCCGGAAGTCTTGGACGATAGTGGAAAAGTTATTTATATCTGCCAGTTCAATACCGGTTTTGGTTCGCAGGGCGACCCGCTGGCTTTTACACCTGTTGATGCTCTGGGGGATTATTATAGCCGGATAAGTAGTTTGAAGATTTTCTCTCCGCAAACAGATATTCAGATAGCTTTATCCGATACATCCATCAAATTGCCGGAGTTAAAAACCACAACTAATATTTTCGGAACATACTCCGTCTCCGCTAAGGAAGGTTCTGTCGTTTTATACCGTTACGACGGAAAAGTTTTCGTGATTTTGGGCAGAAACGACAATACCGGAGAATACGATATGGTTTTTTCCGGAGCGCCGCTACATTTAATAAATGGTAACAGCAATTTGGACGATTTTTTCGACATTATTTTAAACGATGTATTTAAGTAAGAAGAGTAGGTTGGTTTCGATTTTTACGGCAGTATTGATTCTGTCGTCCGCCGTATTTTCGCAAGGAACGAAGAAAGGTGTATTGGAAGGTTTGGTGTCTGATAAAGCTACAGGCTCGCCGCTAATCGGTGTGAATATCGTGATTATGGGAACCTATTTGGGTACATCGACCGACTTGAATGGTCGTTTTGTGATTCCGAATATTAATCCGGGTGAATACACGCTCGAAGTGACATACATTGGTTATAAAGTCGTTCAAAAAACCGGCGTTAAAGTTGACGCGGGAAAAACAATAAATCTTAATTTCGATCTGGAGCAGACGGCACTGGCGTTGGGACAGGAAATTGTCGTAATCGGCGAAAAACCGCTAATGCAGATCAATGAAACCGGGACGATAAGAACGATCAGCCGTGAAGAATTAGCCAATAAACCGCTTGAAAATGTCGAGGACATTGTTGCCCAGCAGGTTGGAGTTTCACATCAGGATAATGAGATTCACATCCGCGGAAGTCGGACGTATGAAGTTCAGTATCTGCTGGATAATCTTTCCGTGCAGGACCCGCTGTCAGGAACCGGTTTTGGACTGAATGTCAGCGCAAACGCCATCGAAGAAGTGGAGGTCATCACTGGCGGTTTTAAATCTGAATACGGACAAGCGACTTCTGGCGTTGTCAGCGTAAAAACCAAGTCCGGCGGCGATAAAATGGAAGGTTACTTTTCATATAAATCTGATAATCTGGGACTTTTTCGTGATAATGCATGGAGTTTCAATACTGACATTTTCGAGATGAATCTCGGCGGACGAGAACCGATTACGAGCGGATTACTGCCCGCCCTTAAAGTTAAACTACCGGGGCAAATTTATTTTTTTATGAATTTTTATGCTTCGATTGCGGACGATTACACCGGGAAAACCGCGTCACAACTTTATTCCTCAATTAGTCCCAAAATAACGCTATTTGGGAATAACTTGCTGACCGGCAATACGTTAGCCCCGCGCCAGAATAATAGCTGGAATTTGATGAGTAAATGGACATGGAAACTTAACGATACTCAAAAGCTGATTTACACCTATAATCGATCGGTAGCGATCAATCAAAATACGCAATCTCTTCAGACTAATCTGGAATATGTTGAACCGGGACCGGGTTTCCCGTACGAATATTCTGATAATCTTAATCTGTTTAATGTTTACACGCACGACAATGAACAGACATCGCTAACATGGTCACATACTCTTAATAAGCGGACATTCTATGAGTTGCGCTTGAGCCGTTTTTTTGCTCACTTGCGAGCTGACTGGATGGGCGCCGATTGGACGGATTATACCATGGCGATCGATGTCCCGCGACTTCCGGTCGAATATTACTCGCCAGCGAACGATTCTACAAAAGTCCGAATCATTCCAGGGGACGGATTCTATGATTATGGCAATGCTGATGTCTGGCATGATCACTACGTTGAATTTTATACGGTTAAAGGTGATCTAACCGGTCGTATAGGGAATATTCATACAGTTAAAACTGGGATGGAAGCCTCCTTTGACGAGGTGCAGTTGATCGATATTATCGATCCATATACCGAAGGTGGTTTTGGTTCTAGTCAGGATATTTACCGGGTTTATCCTGCAGACGGCGCTATCTATGTTCAGGATGACATCCATTTTGAAGGTTTTTATCTAAATGCCGGTTTACGCTTGGATTACTGGTTTCCCGGAAAATATGTTGACGACGCGATTGACGATACGACGAATATCCTAACGGATGAGATGCGCGGTCAATATAATGATCAAACCTATCGTCTCTTCGGACGGCATTTTAAAATGCGCCTGATGCCGCGCCTGGGAGTTTCATTCCCGATTTCGGACAATCAGATGCTTTTTTTAAACTACGGTCATTTTTCAAAGCGCCCCAAACCACAATTCGTTTATGCTAAGTTAGGCAACATCAGTTCAAAGTCCTCATATCAAAAATTTGGGAATCCAAATCTGAACCCGGAGACTTCGGTGATTTACGAATTGGGACTGCGTCACCAATTCAGTAAAAATGATGTCATCAGCATTACAGCTTTCTATAAAGATATTTTCGATTATGTCCAGACGGCGACAATCACTGGAATCCCCCGTATTGGTTCGGCTATTTTCTATATTAATTTGGATTACGCCCGTTCGCGCGGCATCGAAGTGGAATATAAAACTCGTCTCCTAAAGAATTTTTCTGGTAGTGTTAACGGTTCCTATTCGGTTTCAACGACAAAATCCTCTTCTCCGGATATTGGATTGTTGATTGCTAAGGGCAGTATTAACGAACAGCCAATCAAGGAAACTTATGCAGTTTGGGACCGTCCTTGGCAGGTGTCTATTAACGGCAATTACCGGGTTCCGGACGATTTTGGCCCGAGGATTCTGGGCATGAAGATATTGGGTAATTGGAATATTAATTTGCGCTGGTTCGCACAGGCTGGCAAGCGTTATACTCCGGTTAACTTCATTTATTATAGCCCCAGCAATGGGCGACCGATTTATACGGATGTTGAAGATCAGACATTGAAATACAGCGAACTCGGTTCAATTTGGAAATGGGCGGATTTGAGTATCAAAAAATATTTTAATAGCGGGCAGTTCAAATACGTTTTTTCGGTTGATGTTAAAAATTTGTTTGATGATAAAAATTCCAATATCATTAATCCGGTAACTGGAAAAGCATACGAGTATGGTGATCTGGTGCCAAGCAGTTGGAATGATCCGCTTTATCCAGACCTGAGTTATCCGGTGTCCAGTCCGTATCCACTAAATCCTGCCCGTTATCGGAAGCCGCGCAACATTCGATTTGGTTTTTCGGTGGAATTCTAAGATGCAAATCATTAAAAGGACATATATAATATTTATGCTTTTACTGATTATCCATGGTTGGTTAAATGCACAGTTATTTCCGAATTTGGGCGGTCAACGGGTTGGAACATCGTCAGCACAATTCCTAAAAATCGGAGTCGGCGCACGAGCGGTGGCTTTAGGTGAATCTTATGTCGCAATAGCCAATGATGCTGAAGCGCTCTTCTGGAATCCCGCTGGCATCAGTCAGTTCACAGGCAGTGATTATTTCTTCACTTACAATCAGTGGTTTTCCGATATTCAGATTTATTATTCGGGTGCAGTTTATCATTTAAATCAAACGAACACGATCGGCGCATTCTTCACAACATTGACTACCGATGACATGCGGGAAACGACGGAATTAGAACCTGCAGGCACGGGGCGCTATTTTTCCTATGGTGACTTAGTAACTGGTCTCAGCTATGCCCGAAATATGACCGATAAATTTAGTTTCGGCGTTACTGTAAAGTACTTTCAGGAAACGCTTGCCGAAATGAAAATGACCTCAATGCTGTTCGATCTTGGCACATATTATAAAACGGGCTGGAAATCGACGCGATTTGGCGTATCGGTTACTAATTTTGCCTCAGATATGGCGGCAGAAGGTAGTTATACGTATAAAAATTTGGATGGTGAAACGATTAAAGTCAGTAATTTCCAAGAATTTACTCCGCCGATCATGTTTCGGATCGGCATAGCCGCCGAAGCATTTCAGCGTTTTGGCCATAAATTAACTTGGTCAATTCAATTAAATCATCCGAACGATAATAGTGAGAATATTAATCTGGGCATCGAATATTGGTATCGTAATGTTTTGGCGCTACGCAGTGGATATATCACCAGTCGTACTGACCGTGACATTTCTTTGGGTATCGGTTTGAATGTCCCGGTTGGAAGAAACCGTTTTCGTGTCGATTACAGTTATGCCAATTTCGGCCGGCTTGGCTATGTAAATCAATATACTATTCATTTCCTCTTATGAATGATAAAATGAAAATCTGGGTATCATTTTTTCTCGGATTAGGTTTGTTGGCTTCATGCTCTAATGATAAGTATCCGTTACCCATCGTTCCTGATTCCGACTCCGATTATTCGAACGTTGGGAAAGAAGTCTATAACCTTGTTTATCCGATCATGGATTCTGAGAACGGTTACCATTTCAGCCACCCGGCGGATATTTATTTTGGCGTTGATAATTTTATTTATATTTGTGATACCGACAATGATCGAATCGTCATGATGGATGCGGGTGGCGCGATACAAGGTTATTCACAGACAATCGAACATCCCGAAGCTATAACTCAGAATGACAGCCTGGCTTTATTGATCGTCAATAAGACGAATCAGATTTTCAAGATTGATCTCTTTAAGGCTAATCACATCATCGCCGGCGCAGAAGTGAAAGTAGTTTATACTCAGGTCAGCGAACCGACCAGAGAATTCACTGGGATAACTATACACAAAGGTTTTGAATATTATGTGACCGTTGTCGATGTAGCCGATAGTTCTGATAACTACACGGAATTTAATTTTATCTATGATTTTAATGCCAAAAACACGCTGAAAGGAACTTTACCACTTTTTATCAATGGAACGGGACTATATTCAACTCTTTTACCAACTTCAATTGTCAGTATCCGTGAGCGTTATCTCGATATTTCCAGTAAGTCGGAAGATTTACCCGATTTTTGGTTTACGCAGACAGGGCGAACGAAAATGCTTTCCAATAGTTTCAAAATTCAATCCGTTACCAGTTATCTTTTTGAAGGTCAATACAACATCCGGGCTAATACAGGACTGATCGGATCTGATATATACGATTCTGAGCGTTATTGGAATCCTGAAGATATTGCGTTGGATCATCAGGGTTATATTTTCGTCGTAGATGCCGGACGGGACACAGCGGACGCGGATACAACCAGACCGGCTCCCGGTTTCTATCGTTTTTCATCTGCGGGAACCATGCTTCAAAGTGTAATTGGTCTTGGCGCTGGAGACAGATCTTTCAACCATCCGAAAGGGATTGCGGTCTCGCCGAATTTAGAAGAACAGACAGTTTATATCGCCGACACCGGCAATAATCGAATTGTCATGTTTAAACTTTCCACTCAGTAAATTTTACTAGTCGAAATTCAAGCCGAGCGTTTGCAAAACTCTCGAACGAGATTTTAAGAATTCAAAAGATAATAGGAATTTTTTCTGTTCTTTTTTTACAAGACGAACCGTCATGTTGTCTTTTATATCGATCTTTTTTTGCCATTGATATCTATAATCTGGAGGGGTCTCGCAATAAAGTGTAAAGACGCCTTTTTTTATATTCTCGAATATCGCAAGATTTGACATAGTGAGAGTATTTTTATAACGTGCCAATTCCGTCAAGTTTGCTATAATCAACTGGTTGGAAGGGAAAATAATACCTGATTTAATCCAATCGGCGGCATTAAGGATTTGGGTTTCATTTTCCATACCGATCAAATCGAGTTCAGAATTCAGGTCAGCGACTATTAATGAATCCTGAAGAGTGGATTCATAAAACGAAGAATTAACCGAGTGAACTTTGACGATGAGAACCTTCAGAAGCGAATCTAATCCGCCCAAATAAGAAGCTAACTGGAGATTAAGCGGAAGATTGGCATTCAAATCGGCAGTGAGATCGTTATAAACAACAATGCCTCGAGGTTGAATCTCTACGGGAATTGTGCGACGTGGTATTAGGATGGTTTTACGAAACTGGACGGAAATATCCAACCCGGTAACGACATCCTGGCCTTCATTATAACAACGAATCCAGACTTTCCACGTATTCCCGAATTTCTGAATGCAAAAAGGTTCACACCGAATATTTGTGAGGTAGGCGGTTTTTAAATTGTTTTTTTCCTGGATGTATTGATTGGTGCCTTTTATAAATTCGTCAAATTTTGCATAGTAAAAGTCTTGAGCCTTGCTCAGACTGTCTGACAAAGGTTGCCAAACTTTTAAAACGTAAGCCTGATTATCAGTAACGATTTGGTCGAATTTTTTGACCTGCGATTCGTTCAGTAAATATAACTGGATTTGGCTGTCCTTAGTCGGAAAACATTCTGGATCGGCAACGACTTTCAACGAAATGGTCGAAGCGCAGGAGGCTAAAAGAAAAACCGAAACAGTGAAAATCAGTTCAATTTTTAATCTGCTATGAAACATATTCTGAACACTACCTATGACAAAATAGGTTTTCTGGAATTTATCTGCAACAGAATTTTTTTATCGCGTTAAAAACCGACAGGCTTAATAATTCGGTTTTAGTGTCATACTGATGATGTTTGAGATAAATTTGAAGAGGATTTCTTTTGGTAAATCCAGAACAAACGGTATAGATTCCATATCGCAAATGAGGCAGAATTTTTCGCTTTCATTCACATGCAATGGAATGGCAATTGCGCCTTTCGTATTTAAATGTGTCCAAATCCGACGAATGTCGCGGATTTGTTTGTCTTCAATAGTAGTATAAGTAATTTCATCGTCGATGATCGCACAGGAGGCAAGACTATTTCTATTGTATGGATGGTTGAAAAATTCCGGCATTTCTTCTTCAACTCCTGAAATGAAGATACATTCCAGATGGGCGCCATCGTTCGAAAGCCGGTAAATCCGCGGATAAATCAGTCCGTAATTTTCGCAAAGTGTTTGAATAACATTTTTTTGTATCGTTTCCATATCGCCTATGATCGCATTGTTGATCGCGTTCATTTTGACAAGCGATTCCGAGTATATCTTATAGACTTCGACGGCTTCTGGGTATTTAAAGACGATGTTCATTCCCACGTAATTCCAGAGGACATGCTGAGGGAAAAAGATAATTTCCAATTCGGATGTTTTTCCGGTGAACTCTTTGTAACGTGCAATAACTGTTGTGATTTCCAGTGTATCGATCGCCTGTGTCATAGCGTGGGATATTTGTCTGACAAAATCGCTTTCAAGTATCCTGAAAAAATTATTACCGACAATTTTCTGGTGATCCAACTTAAGGATTAATTCACCCGCCAGATTGATGTCAGTGATTTTTCCGACATAATCGATTCGGACGATTCCGAGTGTTCCCTTTTCGGCGATTTTTTCTTCGAAAAGATGATAATTAGAAAAATATTCCTGAGAAATAAAATGTTCAATAACTTCCTGAAGAAAGTTATGAAGTATCATTGGAACACGGAGTGAGACTTTGTTCGGAACGGATTTGTCTTTTGGGCTGTCAATCGTTAAAACGGCGATGGGTTTGGATTCATATAGAATCGGCGCATATAGAAGATCGTTTTCGTGCCATTGATCCCGCAGTTTCATTGGGATTTCCGTGCTGAGTCCGTCACTGACAATCAAACGGGAATCGGCATCGCGCCAAGGAAGGTAGTAAAATGATCCGATTCTCCAGCGTTCGACAATTCCGCTTAGCATTTCCCTGCGCTTGCTCGGCGGAAGTTTCGATAAATTGCTGTGTTCTTTGATAAAAGTTGGCGAATACCCGGAATAAAGCGTTTTCTTCGTCTCGTATTTGTTATTTATGAAGGAAAAACTCACTTTCTGCCAGCCGGTTTTTCTTAGCGTATCCAGAATATGCTGGCACTTTTCTTCTAATCCTTTTTTGGATTTTAGCGTCACTAAGTTTGTAGCAAGAACTTCGATCAACTGCAACGGGCTGTCCATTTTTCCTCAGGGTTGTAAAAGTATTTAAACCAATTTTCAAAAATAACGCAGGAAATCTATCAATTTTTGTGTTGATCCACAAGGCGGTTAATTTTTCATTTGATTCATCTAAGTTTGTCAGAAATCACATAACTTTGAAAAGGAAGTTGTTTAAACGGATGGGACAGTCGATAACGACAACTTATTGGTTATCAATTTATCTCAATCGTATTTATATTTGTACGGATTTTTAACAATTAATAGAAAAGTCGATTGATTAAAGGATTTTTATGAAAAACACCGGTAAAGCGTTCGTGCTGACTTTTCTGCTTCTGTCCTCAGTTTTTGCACAGGAAAAATTTAAACTGGACTCGTTTATAGATTTGATTCAAAAGGCATTTGAGAGTCCGGAGATTACGAACGAAAAATATCAGTCTCCGATGAATTCTGACACGGTAAAATCGGTTGATACCGCACGATCCACTCCTGCTCAAAAAATAGCAGTAGCCGTTTTAGAATTAGACCCGAATGGGATCAGTATATCGGAAGGCAAGGCGCTTTCCGATCGATTGCGCATCGAAGTTTTTAAGGCGGGTGTTTTTGAGGTGATGGAACGTGATAAAATGACCGAAATCTTAGACGAGATGCAATTCCATATGAGCGGTTGCACGACGGATGAATGCGCCGTTGAGATAGGTAGAATAATTGGAGTTAGCAAGATGATCGCCGGTGCGGTGAGTAAAGTCGGCGAGTTTTATACGGTCAGCATTCGCCTGATAAATGTTGAAACGGGAAAGATCGAAGCCACAGCGCTGGGAGATGTGGAAGGAAGTCTCGGATTTGTTCTGACAAAGGCGATTCCTTCCGTCGCGATGCAAATTTCAGGTCTTGAAAAGCCGGAGTTGTTCATACATCTGAAAAAGACAGTATTTAATTTCGTGACAGAACCGAACGATGCGTCCATTTATGTTGATGGGATTTATAAAGGTCAATCGCCGGTAGAAGTTGAAATCGAGCCTGGTTACATGCATCGGATTCGAGCGACCAAAGACGATTTTGTAGTTTGGGAAAAATCGTATAAACCGGGAAAAGATCAGATGATGGAAATTGACATCGTTCTTCAACCCATACCGATACCGATCGTCATTGGAAGTGACTCAAAACCGCATAAAAAATCATTCAGGCAAGGATTAAAAATCCAGTAGGTACAAACGCAATTATCCGATAAAATTAACTCTCACATTTACGAAATCAACCTTTTGAAAGATAGTGGAACGCAACTATTTAGAGAATCTATTGATCCAACTGAAAATTCATTTTCTGGGATTAACACGTTCAATGGAATAGAATTTCATAAAATCCAACAACCGAATGGAAATCTGTCTTTCGATTTTGGTGTTGGCGTTTATCGGGGGAACCTAGGAAGGTGGTTTTCAAATATTTTTAGTGATGAACATTCAAGCGATGTGTATACGCTGGCGACATGGAACCCGCAAGCTATGTTCGATTTAAAATTTGCGCCGATCAGTTATCCATTCCTCTTTTCGTATGTCAACGTTGGATTCGGATATAATTTGCTGGTTATGACAGCTTACAGGAGTGAACATTCGATCGGCGGACCGATTTACCAATCTTGGGGATTTAGATATGGCGCGGGCGTCGAAATCCGACCATTTCGGTCTGCCGGCATCGCGTTTGAGTGGAACTGGAAAAATATGAATATGAGATTGTTGGATGTCGATCGCGTGACAGATTATTTTAAAACGAACAATCTGAGTAAAATAAATCTGACCGGCAATAATGTGTCATTAACGTTGAACCTCTATTATTAAAATTTTTTGTTCAAAGGGAAGCGGAAAATCCCTTCAAATCTAATTCCAATGTCCACCGATATTTGAGTGATTTAAAATTGGTTAATTGAGGTAATCCGTCTGCGTCTTTCGGATGGTTTAGATATAACGGTAGATAAAATTTTAGTGGTCCAATTTTTAGACCCACTCCGAGATCGAGATGCCCGACAAATCGATCTGATCGATTGAGCGCGTCTCCAAAATCACAGAAGGCGAATGTTGAACGAAACCTGTACTCTGAGTTTATTCCGAACGCGCCTCGATTTCCCGAATATTTCTGATAACCAATAAGATTGATTCCATTCGCCAAATGCCAATTTCTAAGCGGTGAAAATGGCGTATTTCCGCTTCTATCGTAAATGAAAAACTCCTGAAACGACGGATCGATTCCTCCGCTGGCGTACCAGTATTCCTGTCGTGGTAGAGATGTTGTTAACGAAGTCACTGTGAATCCGGCAAATACGCGGAGATTCAGCGATTCGGATTGATCTAATTTATGGTGGAAAATATATTCGCTGGAAATCTTTGCAAACAGGTTCGAACCGATGCCTGAAATCGTTGCGTTGCCGATTCGCAGTTTCGACAGAAATTCACGCTCTGATAGAAACCACTGACGCTGACTTTTCCATGATCCGGTGGCGGCAGTCGTTCGTCCTTTTGTCCAACATTGTGGGTCGAACGAATGCAAGTCAAAAATGTTATGATATTCGAGCCCAAATCGAAAATCACGTCGATGGTTCCGGAAAAACTTCGGGTAGACTGCTTTATTTGCGGAAAAGTGGTATGATTCTCTGCCGCTTGCCTGAGCCACTGCGATGGAATAATTAAACTCTGTACCGACTCTATCGTACAAAGTGTTCTTGTAAGAATAGTAGCCCAGAATGCGGGTGGATTTCCATCCGTAAAGTGGCTTGATGATAAACTGGTGCCGGATCGGCGTGATGTTCCCACGGAAAAATATTGCGCCGGTTTGAATGCCGTTCGTGTAATCGACGGTTGCAAACGGAAGGAAAAACACCTGGAAACGATCAGGTTTATCGGGATTTAAAATCGGAGTCAGAAGAATCGGCAACTTTGAATAGTTGTTGCTGAAATCGACATCCGGCGTCAAACGATCTGGATCGATGGCGATTAATGAAGGCTTTGATTTGGTTTTGAATCGAAAAGTCTCGCGGTTAGACTTTGGATAAATCCAGGCAGAATCCAGCATGTTTCCATCTTTTGAGAGAAGGACAAGAACGGGTGTGAACAGATCGCCGGCATTTCGGATGATGATATCTGTAATCCACTGATTTTCTATAAATTTGGATGTTGCTGATTGTAATTGATAATCCAGTCGTTTCGTCGTTTTAATCAGATCATCGAAAAACCATGATAAGTCGATATTTAGCGATCGTTCCAATGAAGCCCGAAAGTCGTCTGGTCGTGGATGGCGGAATTTCCATTCGTCATAAAAGGTTTTCATCGCGCCGTCGAATTTTTCCCGTCCGGAATATTTTTCAATCAACGCAAGACCGATAGATGGTTTCGCATAAATTGCAGAAGCGTATTGTGCCGTCGGATATTGTTCTGCTGATAAATTAGAAGGAAGTTCAGCATTCATCCCTGTGACAAGATCAAACGATAATCTGCTCAAAGTAGCGTGGGTGAAATCCGTTAGCAGATAATTCCGGAGAGGTTCGGGTAGGATTCGCTGTTCACTAATCGGAACGAATCGATCAAAATAACGACATTCTGCCCATGTGTTGATTCCTTCATCTAACCATGCGTTTTCGCGTTCATTGAAGCCGAGAATTCCGTAAAACCAATTGTGGCCAACTTCGTGCGCTATAGTCGCTTGCATTAATAAATCAAAACGTTGCGGTGTAATATTTGCGATCATCGGATATTCCATCCCGCCATTGATCGGAGACTTACTGCCATCGACGATTGAGACTGTTGGATACGGATAAGGACCGCAAATGTCGCCGTAAAGCGTCAGCGTGTTTTTGACGATAGAGAGTGAATTGCGCCAGACTTTAGCATTCTCGGGAAGTAGCAGATTCCAGAGAGCAATGCTGTCACAAGTTCCGGGATAAGCAAAATAATCTTTTTGTACTAAAAAATCCCGATCGGCGATCCATCCAAAATCAATGACATTCCGGGCGACGAAGCGAATCGTTTTCATTTGTGTTGACACACCCGATAATGATTCATGTTTCTTCAACGTTCGTTTTCGATCGGCATCGGACATGTTGATGAACAACGCACCAATTTTTGCTAAAGAATCCATGCGGGCGATTTCCGAGGCGGGAGAGACCAATGTGCCCGACGCGCCGACAATGAAATCTTCCGGAAGTGTTATCGTAACGTCATAATCACCGAATTCATTGTAGTATTCACCGTTATTTAGATAAGGATACGGATGCCAGCCGTCAGCGTCGTAAACCGGAATTTTTGGATACCATTGGAATACCTGATATTGACCGCGGCTGTATCCGGATCGCGAAAAGATATTCGGGAATTTGAGCGTGTAATTAATGTCGATTTGAATCGAATCATTTGGTAAAAGCATTTCCGGTAAGTGAATTATTCCCAGATCGGATGAATCCGACGGTGTTGCGATTTCGACAGATTTTCCGTCGATCTGAACCGATTCTAAATTGATGAATCCGCGATCTTTTTTTGTTGAGAAATGAAACGCAGTCTGTCGATCGCGGCGTTGTTCGCGACCCAATGCTGTCTCTTCGTTGCGGTATGCGTTTGGGTAGAGTAAAAGCCAGATTTGCGAAATGCTGTCCGGCGAGCTGTTGATGTAAACGATTGTTTCACTTCCTTCAAGTTGGTGAAGAGAATCATCCAACTGTGCATCGATCTGGTAATTTGCCGTGTTTCGCCAATCGGTGCCGGAAAATAGCAATGTGAAAAAAGTCTGGAAAATTAGGATGAAAATAAAAAGAAAATGTGAGCCATTTCTGTTACGTATTCTCGGATTCGTTTGAAAATGAGATTGATCATTCTTCATGAAGAAGTTCACTTTATGAAATTTTAAGAATGTCCAGCATCTCATGGGTGATTTTTCCATTCGTCGCTAGCGTCTCGCATTTGTAAACAGAGAAAGCCTCGCCCTGAAAATCAGACAGGAAACCGCCCGCTTCGGAAATAATCACAGAAGCCGCGGCGACATCCCATGGATGGAGACTAAATTCCCAGAAACCGTCGTAACGTCCACAAGCCAGATAACACAAATCCAATGCCGCCGCACCGGGACGACGCACGCCTTGACATTTGACGTAGAAACGTTTGAATAATTCCATATTTCGGTAAAAGGAGGCGTCGAGTTCATAAGGAAATCCCGTCGCTAAAAGTGAATGAGACAGTTTTTCGGTGGATGAAACGAAAATAGGTTTTTTGTTTAAGAAAGCGCCTCTCCCGCGAATCGCTGAAAAAATCTCACCAGTTGTCGGATGTAAAACGACACCGAGAAACATTTCTCCGGCGATTTCCAGTCCGATAGAAACGGCGAACATCGGAAATCCGTGAACGAAATTTGTCGTTCCGTCCAGCGGATCGATGATCCATTTAAAGCCTGAATTGCTTTCGATTTGCGGGCGTTCTTCGGTTAATATTTGATGATCAGGGAATTCGTGTTGAATCATCTCTATGATCAGATTTTCCGAAGCGTGATCGGCTTCCGTAACCATATTCGCCCGGCCTTTAAAATCAATGCTGAGTGTCGTATTTAATTTTTTGATCAGAAGTTTCCCAACCGCTTGCGCCGCAACAAGCGCCGTGTTCAATAATTTTCGTTCAAGTTTTTCATCGATGAATTGCATGATTTACCATTTTTGCTCTCTAATAGAATTCAATGTGAGTTGTTCTTTATATGTCAGGTGTTTTTTCGATGTGTATTCTTTCGTAACGCGCTTGACGACATTTGATAGTGCAATGACGCAAATCAGGTTCGGAATTGCCATCAAACCGTTGGCAAAATCGCCAAACGCCCACCCAACTTCCAAAGAAACTGTCGCACCGATGAAATGCGCAGTGACGTACAGAATTCGATACCAAAACACGGCTTTTTGACCCAATAAATACTGAGCGCCGCGGTCACCATAATAAGACCACGAAATCGCCGTCGAAATCGCGAATAGTAATACGCCGAGTGTCACAATAAAACCACCCCAGTTACCAAAACAATGAAGCCCTGTTTGAAATGCCCATGACGTCAGTGGCGAACCGTTTTGCATCATATTTCCTTTAAGGTAAAATTGCCCAATGTTAGGTTCTGGCTTCATCAGCCCAGATTTATCGACAATTACCATGCCTGAAAATGGTTTTCCATAAAGATATAGTTGGGCGCTATCAACGAGTGCGTGATTCTTGATAAATACAACACCTGAAACGATTCCATCAGAAGCGAAAAAAGCTGTGTCGGTGAGCGCATTCTGCCTTCTAATTTTGCGTTAGTTGCAATGCTTGAACCTTTCGGAACGACCCAAATTGTTGATTGAGCGTTCGCGATAACCAAATCCGGTTTTTTCTGATTCCAGACTCCGGTAATTACAATGACCAAGCCAGTGATCGTACATACGACGAGGGTATCGATAAATGGACCCATCATTGAATTGGCGGCTTCACGAGCCGGTTCGTTGGTTTTTGCGGCGGAATGACCAATCGGTGCGCTCCCTTGTCCCGCTTCGTTGGAAAACAAACCGCGTTTGATTCCCCACATCATCATAAAGAGAAATGAGCTACCAGCAAATCCACCGACACCTGCCGCGGAGGAGAACGCAGATTTAAAAATCAGTGCAAAAGATGCCGGTAACTGACGATAGTTCAGTGCAATTACAGATAGTCCGCCTAATACGTAAAAAATGCACATAAACGGTGATAAAAAAGAGGTGACTTTTCCGATTCGCTTGATTCCCCCAAGAATTACTGCGCCAACAATTGTTGCCAAAAATAAACCGGTGATCCATGTTGGAATATGCCAGTCAGATTGTAATTGGTCAGCAACCGTAAACGCCTGAATCGTGTTGCCAATTCCAAAAGAAGCGATAACCAACATGGTGGCAAAAAAAATCGCCATCCACTTGAATTTCGGTCCCATACCGCGTTCGATGCTGTACATCGGTCCACCGGAAACCGAGCCATCTGGATTTTTTACCCTATATTTCAGCGCGAGAAGTGTTTCGGAAAATTTCAGAGCCATACCAAGAATTGCTGTTACCCACATCCAGAATAACGCGCCGGGCCCACCATAATGAATCGCCGTAGCTACGCCAGCGATATTCCCAATACCGATAGTTGCGGACAATACAGCGGAAATCGCCTGAAAATGAGAAATATCGCCAAGGTCGTTCGGACCGTCATATTTTCCGAACATGACTTTCCATGAGTGAAAAAACAAACGGAATTGCACCAGACGCGTCTTGATAGTTGCAAGCACACCGGTAAAAAGAAGGAGGAAGATCATGAAAGGAAAAAAGTCGGGTTTTCTCCAAACTAGGTTTGAAAGAAAATTAGTTACTGTTCGCGCTGTTTCCATACACTCCTCAAATTGTCAAAATTTTGTACAGATTATACGACAATTGAAAATAAATATCAATAAAGAAGGCTTGTGTTTTTCGTAATATTTTCGGTAAAATTACCCGTGAACTTCGGAAATGATCGAGATGAGAACTGGATGGAAATCGCCATCAAAGAAGCGGAGAAAGCTTTTGAAGAAGGTGAGATGCCCGTCGGCGCCGTCATCGTTCACAATAACGTTCTCGTCGGAAAAGGTCATAATCAACGAGAAAGGTTGAAAGATCCGACGGCTCACGCTGAAATTCTCGCTATCACTTCGGCGGCGGGAACGCTCAATTCCTGGCGTTTAGACCATTGTACACTTTATGTGACCCTTGAACCGTGTCCCATGTGCGCTGGCGCCATTTTGAATGCACGAATTCCGCGAGTTGTCTATGGAGCCGACGATTCTACAGCCGGTATGTGTGGATCGGTCGATAATCTCTGCGATCGTAATCTGATGAATCATCGGGCAATCGTGAAAAGCGGCGTCAAAGCCGAAATTTGCCAATCCCTGCTGGATGCGTTTTTCCGTCGGTTACGCGACCGGAAAGAAGCAACCTGATTTACACGATTATTTAAGACCTACCGATAATTAATATAAACGATAACCATTTTCTTTAACAACATTTTAAGAAGCGTTTTTTTATAATTGCTGATGGATAATCGTGCGAAAAGCTCTGAGAAAACCGACCAAGAATAAAAAATATTTTGGAATAGCATTGGGGAAATTGTAACTTACCGACCGGTAAGTAAAGGAACGAATATGAATGATGAACAAAATACAAAAGAAAGAATTCTCAAAACAGCCGCAGAGATTTTTGCTGAACACGGTTTTGAGCAGACTTCCATGCGAGTGATTGCAGAGAAATCAAATGTCACAAAACCCGCCGTCTATTATTATTTTCCCGATAAGAAACACTTGTTTGAGGAAATCATCAAATTGGCGCTTGTTCATGCGTCTGCAAATTTGAAAATGATTGATGCTTCTTCCAAGCCTGCTGTAGAAAAACTTTACGATGTCGTGATGGCTCGGTTTGGAGAAATTCTTGATCACCCGGAGATTGCACGTTTTACTTTTAATGTCATGTCTGGAAACATTCCATTCGGAATTTCGGTTGATTTGCTTACTGAACTCAAACCTCACATGGATTTTCTATATAAAATTATCGAAAATGGGCGAAAAAATGGAGAATTCAGAAGCGATTTTGATATTCAGAGCTTCATGTTTTGTCTTTTTGGCGCTATCAACACTTATATCATGCGATTCTTTCGATTAAATATCAATGAACTGAATCTCCAAAGAGCAAAACTTCTCGTTGATACACTCGTTGAAGGAATTGCCAATCGCGATTATGTTAAGGAGTCATGAATGAAATATCATCTTAAAATAGCAATCACCGCCGTTATTATTCTCAGTTTTGGAATAGCATCGAGCGGTGAGTCGCTTGAATTAAATCTGGAAAAAGCACGGCAAATTGCCTTGAGGGAAAATCCCAGTGTAAAATTAGCGCGCGAAGCGGTAGGAAGATCAAAAGTTACAATCACCGAAGCAAGAGGAAACTTACTACCTTCTGTTAGCGGTTTTTCTTCTTTTCAGCATTCATGGGAAATGCAGAAAATCGTCATGCCAAACTTCATTAAAACGATGCTTGGACCGACTGCGCCCCCGGGATTGCCGGATTATATTACGGCTTCCTTCGGGATGGAGAATAGCGCGGTTGTGGGGATCAATTTCCAACAACCTTTGTTCACTGGTGGCGCAATCTGGAATGGCTATCAAATTTCAAAATTGGCAAATTCAATCGCACAGTCTCAATATAAGGTCGTTGAGCAGAAAGTGCTCAGTGAAGTGACATCCGCCTATTACGGACTTCTTTTTGCACTTTCTTCTATCAACGTTGCCGAAGAAGGTTTGAAAATGTCGGAAAAGAATCTTGAACAGGTTACTCAATTTTTCCAGGTCGGGAAATCTTCGCGATTCGATGTTTTACGTGCGGAAGTTCAGGTTGCCAATTTCAAACCGATGGTAGTTTCCGCAAAGAATTACGCCAAACTTGCCGAGTCTGCGCTCCGAATGATACTTGGACAGGATGAACAAATCGACTTTATAATCAATGATCATCTTGGATATATAGCGTCCGATCTGACCGAAAAAAAATTGGATGAATTGATCGAAATAGCAGAAAGAAATCGTCCGGAAATCTATATGATGTCTCGTCAGAAAAACATTGCGGCGCGACAATTGTCTCTGGCGAGAGCCGCTTATATGCCGTCGGTTGTTTTGGGGACATCTTATCAATATCAGGGACAACGTAACGATTACAAGTTTACGGGTGACGATTTTCTCAAATCCTTCAATTCTTCAGTTAGTGTCAGCATTCCGCTCTTTTCGGGATTTAAAACATCTTCCGAAATCCAGCAAGCAAAGATCGGAATTAAAGAAGCGGATTATCAAAAAGAATCGCTTTTGAATGGAATCCGCATGGAAATCAAGAGCGCTTACTTTACGCTCAAACAAGCGCAGGAAAATGTTCAGACTCAAGAAGTTACGATCAAACAGGCGGAAGAAGCCAATCGTCTTGCCGAATTGATGTACGCCGAAGGCGCGAGTACGCAGTTGGATGTTTTGAATGCCAACGTCGCGCTTAATCAGGCTAAAATGAATTATCAGAAATCTTTATACGAATACAACGTCGCTTTAGTAAACTTAAAAAAAGCGATCAACGAATTATAGGAGTTATCATGTCGCGTAAATATTCAATTTATTTATTAATAACGACGCTCGTCATTTTGAGCGTTTTATCAGGTTGTGGCAATAAAAGTAAAAAAGTAAAATCCGAAAAAGCTGTTGCTATTCCTGTGCAGGTTTCGACTGTAGCACGTGGTTCGATCGAATCAAAGATCGATTTTCTCGGCAACATCAGTGGTTCGCAGGATGTGAAAGTCTATTCAACGATTCCAACGCGCATTATGACGATGAAAGTTGATATCGGCGATATTGTCAAAAAAGGACAGGTGCTGGCTA